>CAMDKL010000163.1 GCA_945900945.1 Pirellula staleyi DSM 6068 | reverse complement strand
GTACCTCTGTGAACGCTTCGATGCGCTAGTTGCCCGTCGCATCGCATCACGCGAGGCCAAGCTGACTAGCCAGCAAACCTAGCCTCTTCCCTAGGCCGCCAGCTTCCCATCCACAATGTGGACGTAGCCCGGAGCCGCCATACCCAGCGACTGGCGTCTTCCACAGTTTGGTCCACGATCGGGAATTAGACCGTATCCACAGCGTTGTCCCATCCAGGTACTGAGCCTAGCTCCTTCCACAGTCGTTGATTCCCAAGCATTTCACCAACTAACGCCGCGAATGCGCTCCTTAATCTCACTTTTCCAAAACCCACTGGAATTCGTTCGCTACCATTCGTCAAACCTTTAGCTACGGATTTGAACAGCATGTCTCTGGGTTATGAGCTTTTTTCCCTTCATGGCGTGGATTTCTACCACTACCGGATAAAACATCCTTAGATAGGCGATTCTCTACCCTCTTGTTATGAGCAAAAGTCTCTAAAAGCTCATAACCCTAGGGTCGTCCAAACAGAGATCCGAGAGACTTTTGGACCAGTTTGGCGCTTTCTGGTCGAAATCGGTTTTTTACGCGTCCGAGAGGTTATGAGGTTGAGAGAGTCGGTGAGAGCCGAATTCGCTGCTACGGAAAAGCGACAGATCAACGAAAAGACTGGGGATAAACGAAGAAAGGCTGGAGCCATGACAGCACCAGCCTTTTCGTTTACTTGTGGGTAGGATTTTGTTCGCTACCACTCGTCCAAGTTGACGGAGCCAGACTCCTTTCAAACGCAAAACATGGTGTTTCTTTCGCTAAAAAGAGACCAACCCGGGGCATCTGGTTCGACCCGCGAGACTGACATAACGACCAACTTTGGAGACAAAAGAAACGATTGAGTCGCTCCTGGCCCCTTGGGCTCAGACTTCGCCAGAACTGCTAGGAGAGTGAAAATCGGACGTGTAGTCGTCCCGGAATTTGCCTCTCTTGTAAGCTTACCGTGCCCCTGATGTTTCAATAACAATGCGTTGTTTTGCAGGCGCTGTCACACGCTTCGTTGCCCGCTTCACAGGCGTCGAGGAAGATTTAACGACAACATTCCCGCCTGCCGCTACAAGTGCTCGAATGAGTTGATCCATCGACACGTCTGGTGCTGCTCGCTCAATCTTCGCTATTCGAGGTTGACTGGTATTGAGCCGTTGCCCAAGCTCCTTCTGCGAGAGCTTAGAGACTATTCTTGCTTGTCGAATTGCAGCAGCCATCTGAACACGTACGTCAAGCAATTGCCGCTCTCCATCGCTCATTTCAAGAAAGTCGGCAGCGTCACCTACGGTCCAGCCACCAGCTGCAAGTGCTTTTCTTTTTGCGGTGTCCATCGGAATTCTCCTTCACTTCTTCTTAGATGCCCTAACAATAGCGTCGTAATTCTTCAGCCTTGCTTGGCACCGATCGACCACTTCATCAGGGATTTTCTGCGTTTTCTTGTCGTAGACTTCTAATATTACCACTGCGTCATTGTCGATACGGTACATGATTCGCCAATTATGCTCGCCATCGCGCACTCTAATTGCGCCACATCTGGGGCCAACCCGAGGCAATGGCTCTGCATGTGGCATGCTGAGCACCTGCCCTTCTTGCAAAGCCCGCAACAACTCACCAGCTTCCTGCCTCCCTTCGGCAGTAAATGGAGGGGTTTTTACTTCGCCTCTTAGCCAAACCAACGGCTTTCGCTGTGGTTCGATGAAGCTCGATTTTGCCTTGCGAGGCATATTGCCCACTCCTAAATGTATATCGGATACGGTATAGAGTCAACTGAAAAATAATGGTTATTTGGTTCGATTTCGTTGCGTATTTTCCACGACAACCCTCCGTCCGATCTCAATCGATCATCGAAATCAGCCGATCTACTCCGTAGTAAATCGGCCACCTTTGGTAATGTTCGATCTACTCTTTCCATGCACCGAAGGCGGCGAAACAACTGTTTTTGTGCAGGAGCTCGACGTGAGCAAAGCCGACACGGCGGAGCAATTCTAGTTGATAGGTTATGGGACGTGGTGAATCTTCTCGAGCGATGTATTTGAACACTTTCTCTCGATACTCAGTGCCGCTGAGACTTTCGAGATAGTTACCATAACGAGACCACATCAGTTCGTGTATTGGCACAGTTTCTTGAACGACCAAGTCGGTGATCCAAACGGATCCTCCAGGCTTGAGCAGTGATAGAATCTTCTCAAATGTCGCTTGCCAATCCTGGTCGTCTCTCAAGTGATGTAGTACGGCCGCAGCCAGGATCACGTCGTAGCTTTCGACCGGCAAACTGGCATCGCGAAAGTCATGTTGCCACAGCTCGACGGTTTTAATACCAGCTTGTAAGACTCGTTCCTTAGCTCGATCGAGCATTGGCCGGCTAAGATCCAGCAGGTCACAAGCGAACGGCTTACCGTACACTTCTTTTAACTTCAAGATGTTGTTCCCTGCTCCACAACCGATGTCGAGAATTCGATCGATCTGCGGTGTCAAGCGCACGGCCGCTTCAGTGATCAGTTGCATCGCCAGCGGCGCATCGATGGTGGCAGACTGACCCGTTTCCAGATTACTGAACCGTTCCACGTCGGCATCGAATCGAGTCTCGATATCCGTGATCGTTGACTTTTTCGAAAAATCCTTGATTTGATACTTTAGCGATGCCGACCGCTCTCGTCGCAGCTCTTGCGCATCTGAATCGAGACGTCCGAGTTTTCGGAGTCCTTCGATCTGCTCTTCCGTGCACGGAAGGTTGGCGGACTCATTCGGTGCGAACTCGCCTCGCTGCAACCTTTCTATCTCACGAGGTTCGGTGACTTCGCTTTCTTCGTAGAACGTGCCATGCCGATAGCGGCTCATTTCCAACGGCGTCCGGTAACCTGAGCTCCCCGGCGGAATGATCGCGCAACCGATCTCCTTGCGTTGCGGGTCCGTTTCATGGGGCTTGTAGAGATACGACCCATCAGGCCGGAAACACCAATGATCGCCTTTGTGCCCGGCAACTCCCTGGCATCGGTCGCGAAACAGAGTTGTCTCCGAACACTGGACAGCCCAAACCCGCTTTAGCCAATTGCCTTTGCCATCGGTGTAGTAGGTAACATGAGGTAGCGAGTCATCGAATTCCTCAACCATGTCATCGCTCGCGGAAAAATTCCCTTCGTCCATTTTTTCAGATTCTCTCTTAAAGATTCGGGTTTCGCAAAATTTCGTCGCCCGATAGGCCAATGTCGAGGTTGTCGAGCTCAATCGACACAATCCGCGAGTTCCCACAACATTGGCCGAACTCTGGCGGACGTCAAGGACAACCGTTGTACGATCTTACCAGCTGATCGCCAGTCTCCGTAGAATCGGCCAGCATTGTCGGACTTGTATAATGGTTTTGGAGTGCTCTCGTTTTTAATCGCCCCGCAATCGTTTATCTCTGACAACCTAATGAATCGCAAACGAATGATCTACGTCGGGACAATTGCATTGTTCGCTCTAGCTGGTGTGTTCGCCTGGAACATGATGGCTCGGGCTGCCTACGAGTCGGCGGAATACAAGGTCATCGAATCCGATGGCAAGTTCGAAGTCCGCGAATATCCTGACCTGATGCTCGTCGCCACAACGACCAAGCTAGACACACAAGGCCGCGACGGCAGTTTCATGAAACTGTTCAGCTATATCAGCGGTGCAAATGAAACCAAGCAGAAGATCTCGATGACAACTCCAGTGTTCATGGGGAATGACAAGGATACCAGCGTTCAAATGGGATTCGTGATGCCCAAAGATGTCGCTACCAAAGGCGTCCCTAAACCCACTGGCGAGCAAGTTGATGTTCGGAAACGAGTCGGAGGACGATTCGCCGTGGTACGGTTCTCTGGCCAGCTTACATCCAAACAGGCCAAGGAATCGGAAGCCAAGCTTCGAACCTGGATGGAAACCAAAGGTCTTGTTGCCGATGATTCGGCCGAATCAAGCGGCGTGGAAACCGCTGGCTACGATCCACCCTTCACCCCCGGTCCATTGAGACGAAACGAAGTACTGATTCGTTTGAAGTAGCACGAGCCGCCGCTTGGGTTGAACTTAGCCCCTAGATCGTAGCGTGTCGCACAAAAGTACCGAAGTTGGCGTTTGATACGCTCGGGGCGAGAAGTCGTAACACGGACCAACGTCGTAGTCGGCCCAGCGGCAAAGAGTCTTGACCTGAGCAGTCTCAGATTATCTCGTTTGTGGCTTGCCCATTGCCGTAGAAATTAACTGCTTCTTATTTTGATAAATCATCTCAACCGGCGTTGCCGAACGGTCGCTTGCCCGGGAATCGACCCAAGCGGCTGGCGTCGAAGCAGAGTACGTACCCGAAATCAGTTCGAGGCTTGATCCACTCGTCGAGCATTTCTGTGAAGGCAGGGCGTTGGGATGAGTCCGCTTCTGCGGGGCCGATGTCACAGAACTCTTTAATGATCTCAATGCCGCGTTCATGAGCCCATTGGCGGACTTGATCTTGCTGAAAGGAGATTAAGTCCTCGTGCCCATCGTGCAGCGAGCTTCGAAAATAGGCAACTGCACGGGTTGTTGAAGAGGCTTGAGGATGTGCTGCGGGAACTAGACTGTGATCCATGGTTTGGTTTCCTGTTTGAGTGCGTTTCTAGTTATGGGTATGATTGAATGCCGGCCGCGTCGAGGGCCCTAGCCCAGCTGCGGAACTCGCGCTTGATGGCGAGGGCAAAGTCTCGGTTCTCGAGGCAGACCTCGCTGAAGGTGATCGACTGACCAGCCTCCTTGCGATTGCGTATCCACAGCAACATGGCGTCGCGGTCGAGGTTTTTGGGGCGATGACGAGTGACATTGGCCAGGTTGATGCCGGCGGCGGTAAGTGCCTCACGCCAGCTACCTAAGTGGCGGACTGCCGCGTTATAGTGGGCCCGGTCGCGACTACGGTTTACCTTGGCCCCTAGGTCGTAGCCGGTGGTACACAAACGACGGAGTTGTTGTTTGATACGCTCGGGCGTCAAATCGCGACACCGCCCCACGTCGCGGGCGTTAACGCCAGCGTACCCAAGCGCCATCTCCCACGAACCGAACTCGTTCAACGCGGCCGCGTGGAGTAGTTCGTCGATCGATCGTACTTTGTCTTCGTGCAAGCCATGACCTGCCAATTCCAACTCGACGATTTTGCGAATGATGGTCTCTCGAATCATGTTTATTGCCTCGGCTTTCGCGGTTTACACGGGACGCCAGCTGCATTGAGCGCATTGTTCCAGGAACCAAAATAGCGACCTGCCGCAGCCACGAGGTTGATGTTGACCCGGTCGTGGCTACTGAGAGATTCGTTGGCCTCGAAACGTTGCTTGATGTCCTTGATGCTATTTTCCTTGGACCAGACTCGGCGTTCACACTCAACGCTGGCGACCTCGAGGGCAGTCCTCCATTTGCCATAGTGACGTCGGACAGAGGCACCTAAACCTTATCGCTCAGTTCGCGACTGTACTGCGCCGCGCGAAACCGTTCGAACTGCGCGTATACCGGATAGAGCGGATCGTTCTCTTTGGGTTTGCCAATGGTCGTATAGATGACCTGCTTTTTGTTCTTCTTACAAATCGCCGAGAACTGGGCCGATAGATCGATGTCTTGGAATCTTCCCCACCGTGAAACATCCAAGCACAACACATACTCAAAGTCGTTGCGTTTGGCGATCCACTCGTCCATCATCTCCATGAACGCGGGCCGATCTTCGGAGTTGAGTCCCGATCGTCCCGCGTCGAAGAATTCACGGATGATTTCGACACCATGTTGGTTGGCCCAAGCTCGAACTTGATCCTGTTGAATCGGAATCGAGTTCTCCTGCCTGTCTTGAGCCGAGTGCCGGTAGTACGCCACCGCCCGCACAAGCGCCGGCGCATCCGCGTCCGGCAAATCAACTTCCCACCAATGAACCATTTTTAGAAACCTTGTAACAATCGTGAGAATTGGGGACACTCCACTTTGACCACTCGCGGAGGGCGGGGGCAGTTGTGGCACAGCAATGGAACTATTTTGCAACAAAATCTTGGCAACTTAATCAATAGCCCGAAGAGCATAGACAGGTCAGCTCAGGCCAGAGAATTGAGCGATTCGAGCAACACGGATCGACTGGCGTCGTAAGAATCCTGGCCAACTGTGGAATGGGAATCGGTCAGAGCCTGCAGGATAGGCTGGATTCATCTCCACAGGGGTGCTTTCGGTGCGAGGTAGCTTCTGGTGGGAAGCTGACAGGCTGTTTAACAAGAAGCGAGAAGCCCCATACTTGTGAACACTGGATTGCTTCAGCAAGCGACGACTGGTTGAAGACGAGCTATCGACCGATTGCATGCTGCTTACAGCTCAACGGCGACTATAAGTCGATCAGGCGCGGCAGCGCGGCATAAGAAAACATCCAAGGCCGGTGGCGATCGAAAACGCGTGGAGCTGACGCTGGTCGACGCCTCCCTGCCAGGACCGCAGCCGGACATGCAGGCACTCAACGAGGCGTATTCGCAACTGGAAGTCAAGGATCCGCGCGCGGCTCAGTTGGTCAAACTACGCTTTTTCGCGCAAATCACTTGAGTATGCGAATTCGTCAAGCGATCTTGCCATCGATGAACGCATCAAGTCAACGCTACGGTCTGAATTGCAGGGCGAAGACGTCGGATTCCTGAAGCACGAAGCGGAGTCGAATGGTCTTGCCGGACAGAGAAGTAAGGTTTTTGTTCTTCTTCCACATGGCGACCTGATCGATGGAGTCGCCCACCAGCGGTTGGTGATCTTCTACCGAGTCAGGTATGAAACCAGCGCCAGCTTGATCGAGGTATTGAACCAAGCCCGAGCCGTCAAGGCATTAGCTCCCAAGGTAAGGCAATACTGTTCGTGGGACATGTTGATCATCGACGAATTCGGCTTTGAGAAACTGGAGCGGAAGGAGGTTCCTGATGCATTGAGTCTTCTTTACAAAGTGATCGACGGTCGGAATCGCCGCAGTTCGACGGCAGTGATCACGAATGTGAGCTTCGATGACTGGACGGAGTACTTGGGAGATCCTCCGATGACGATGGCGTTGTTGGACCGAGTGGTAGACCAAACGAAACCCATCAAGTTCGAAGGCGAGTCGTTTCGAGGCGATGCGTTAAGAAAGCTGAAGAGTACAACTGACAAATGAGGATTGATTACGGGGAATTGAAACGTCGAATCCGGTTGATCGAGCTCTTAGAGCGGATCGGCTGGACAAGCACCGAGGGCCGTGGAGACCAACTCCGCGGCCCTTGTCCATTACCGGCCTGTAGTTCGAGAAAGGGGAGTGATTCGAAATCTCATAAGACATCGTTTAGCGTGCAACCGCGCAAGAACGTGTACCGTTGCTTTGGCTGCGGCAGTAGTGGCAATGTTTTGGACTTCTGGAAAGCATATCGAGGGAAATCACTGCGCGAGGCAGCAGTCGAACTGGACAACACTTAGAAACCGGCAACCAAGCTTGCGTTACCAACCAGCCAACGAATCCACAACATCCCCCCAGCCACCCTGCGAAAATGGCTGGTTCTTAGTTGCGATTGATACTTAAACTGCTTCAAGGCCTGTGGCTATGGCCTACGAAAATCTTAAAGATGCTCTAGAAGCCATCATCCAATGCTCGGCAGTCTGGTAAACTATGTCGTCGATCACGAAAGCGGAACCGAACCATTGGCTGAAACAAGATTTTGAAATCTTGCCACCCTTAGACGGTTGGTGTCACCAGAAAATCAAAAACTGGTGTCACCAGCAAACACCCAATGAAAACATTGGTATTACATCACGCAAATGCAACTGACCGCAAAGCGAAGAAATTCACTCGTTAATGACGGAACCTACCGACAGTACTACCTCGTCGTCCGGTCATTCAAAGGTTTATTTGCCGGGGACCGCCGAAAATACGCAGTGATTCCGGCCACCGATAGCACCAGCCAGCCAACAACGTAAATTCCGCCGGATTGGTGCTGGGCCAGCAGTCCCCGCCAGTCCGCAAACCAGCCCCATGGGAACGAAAAGAAGGTGAAGTTCAGCCAGAAATACAAAGTGGCGGTCAGCGGGAGGCCAACGCCGGCGAACGACCGAGCGCTCCAGCCCGCTTGGCTGCGCCGCGCGAAATACAACGCCAGCCAGATCAGCATTCCCATCGGGATGGTCACCAGGAACAGAAGTCCGATCGAAGAACCAACGTAGTCCGCCTCCCGAAACTTGGCCAAATAGGTCTTTACGACAATACTGAGCGCGACAGTCGGAAGCACGTACAAAAACGGGGCGTATCTGCCTCCCACGATCGCAACCATCGGCAAGAGACCCAGTAACAGGCCATACTGATGGACCAGCCCGAAAATCGAGCTCGCGAAGTACCATCCCACCAGCAGAACGTAGAAGTACGAGCCGATAAGCCACCCTTCCAAGGTGGGCGACAGCGACACGTCATCCGCAGCGTTTAGTTGTGCGATCTTGCGACGGTTCAGCCAGCAGCCGAGCGCGATGCTGAATCCGGCAATTAAACCGAAAGTGACTTCCATCCTATTCCACGAGTTGACTCCTATGTGCCACCACGACGTCCGCATGAAAGTTTCAGAATCCCAGTTGGAGGCCGCCTGAATCGACTGTCCAATGGGAAAACCAAGTCCACCGATAATTCCCCAGAGGCCCAGATTGACGGCCAGTCGGTCGCGCTTGATCGCCGCGACGAAGCCGAACAGCCCTGCGAGCGCTAATAGCATCCCGCCCCACAGCTCACGCCGCGGTTTAACGTTCTCTGCTGCCTCCCACTGCCAGTGATCGGAAAAGTAGACAACCGGCAGTTGCCTTTGCTCAGGATCAAACGGGGTATTGATTAGCCAGCGTCCAAGGAAGAACAGCGCCAGCATAGCGATTCCGAGCCACAGCATCTCTCGCGGACTGTACCGCTTAGTGCTCAAGCCGACACCCAGAAAGAGCCCACCAAATCCAATCCAAAGCCCTCCCTTGATCGCTAATCCCAGCATGCCCCAACGATAAGCAGCGGCATTCCAGTGCGGATCGGCGATATTCCCGTGCACACCATGGTCCATCGTCAATCCGACGGTCTGGCCATAGGTCATCGAGCCACCGAAGCCGATCGCCAACGTGAACAGTCCGATAGCGCGGGCGGCTTGCAGCGCGCTGCCGTGAGGCAGGTACAACAGCACGATCACAAAACCCACGAGGATGCCAAAGATCATCGCTCCAGTCTCATGACCATATTGCCCACGCATACCCCAGGCCATGCCACCAGCGAGAGCTGCAAGCGGCAACGAAAAAAGGAGTAGGCTGGTCTGTCTATCAGACAATTGCGCCGTTGAGGCAGTCAACTGAGAATCCCCGGAGTGAGTGACAAGCATGAGATACCGTTGATAACCTCCATCGAAAGCGGGGACTCGCGCTGCCAGAGAATGTGCAAGGTTTATTTCCCGGGCAGCGCCAGCGGACGCACTCCGACGCTGAATCTCCGCCCCGTTTGGCTACATTATCTTACACTCGCTGCAGTTATTCCAGTACCCGAAGCGGAAATCAGCGATGAAGAGTGTCACCAGCGAAACCTTCAGTATGGCAACGACCGGACGTAGGAGATCGTCCTATAGCAGCGACTACTTCCACAGGTTGAAATGATGCTGGATTATTGTGCAAGCGTCCGCTTCCTTCCAAGACGCTTCAGCAACCTAGCAGCGTCTTGGCGGCAACAGGCGTCTGACGCTTTCACGGGTTGGAATGAGGCTGGATACGCGACCAGCACATCAACTGTGAAAGCGTAGTACTCCTGCAGGATCGGACTAGCCAGCAACCTAGCAATTTCGAATCCCATCCCTTTTGCAAGCGTCCGCTTCCCTCCGACACGCTTCTGCGATTCCCACAAGTTTGTGCGGTTAGCTAATTCCCGAATTCGGCGGGACCCATGACCGTCCTGTACTGGACTATGAATTCACCAACGGGCATACTCATCCAGTGCGGCGACGCAACCACCAGGATAGACAACATTATAACGCCTACCCCAACGAGAATCAGCAATGTCAGAAGACAACAATGACCTTTCCCGTCGTTCAGTACTGAAGAGTGCCGCGATCGGCGGTGTTGGACTAGTAGCTGGCGGATCAATTCTTGGGGGTTGCGAAAGCGATAAGGCAAGCGGAGCAGTCGAACGAGTCGAAGCAACGGAGGAATGGTTTTCGCAGCGATCTTATTGCCTCAGCGGCAACAAGGTGCTGATGACGAGTGAGGGCAGTGCTCTTCCCGCAACAACCTTCGCTCGCCAGATCTACCGTCCTCGATCGGCCCAAGAGATTGCCAACCTAGTTAAATCATCATCCGCAAAATCGCCAATTGCTTGCGTCTGTGGAGGACACGAATCTTCGAACGCGTCCATGTTTGCCAGCAGCGAGGCCATCCTTTTGGATTTGGTGCATCTGAAATCGATCGAGTTTCAGCGCGACGGTGAAAGCATGCTGGTTACGGTGGGTGCTGGGCATCGTTGTCGATGTGACGATTCGCATGGAACATGACAGCATCCTCCAAAGCGCCGAGCAAAGGGTTGTCTCTTTCGAAACACGAGAAGAGGCTGTGAATTTTTCACGCGGTGCGCTCCGTATCCAGAGAGATCTTGTACTTCCAAACGAATCGGTCTCGATGGAGTTGGTTGTCACGGGCACGAAAGCTCTGGTAGCGACTGTTATCTTTTACGATTCCTTTCGGGGAAACTCAGCGGAGTTTGTCAAGCCGCTGGAGGAACTCGCAGCCAGTTTGAATCTTCCGATCGTCATGAGATCTCACTGGACCTCTTGGTATGAAGCCGCGGCCGCCTTGTGGCCCGTCATCGCCCAGATGAAGGGTAGTCCGCTCGCCATGCTTCAGCACTGCGTGGGAACCAGGGCCATCCCTGACGATGGGATTCTGGACTTCGTCGCCGACACGATTGTTGGCCAAGTTCCGCTAGACGAGGCCAAGTTTTCGATCGTGGAAATTCGAACGCTCGGTGGGGCCATACGGTCGAAAAAGGAGCTTCCCAGTGGCAATTGTCATCACCAGTTCTTTGTCGATCTTATCACCCTCTACGACGCCAAGAACAAGTCGGTCGAGGAGCGACAAGTCATTGCCGACCTCACCAATCGCATCATTGACAAAGCGCGAGATGTGGACGGCCTGTCAGTTGACTTTAGCGGGACGCATTCGCAGCCCGATGATGTGAACTCTTCTGTCTCATCGTCCGTTATCTTTGGGACCGAGGCTATGGCGGAATTTGTCAAAGTACTAAAGAAGGAAGTGGATCCGAACAATCGCTTCAGATTCCACCCGTTTGCGAAGCTCCTCTGATTGCTGAGAGGCTGTTCACCGCGAGCAGCCAGCAATCGAGAGCAAGCCCGCTCAGGATTGGTTTTCGTTCCTACAACATGAGGATTGTTTGTCATGTCGGAAATTTTAGCTCAATTTGCGGCTGCCTACGCGGCGAGTTCGATTCGTGTGGTTGACCTAACGCAGGTGCTGTCCCAGGACTTCCCAACGTTGGTTCTTCCTCCACCCTTTGGTCAGGTGTGGCCTTTTCGACTGGAGAGGATTTCTCAATACGACGAGGCTGGACCCGGCTGGTATTGGAATAATTTTTCCTGCGGCGAGCATGTAGGGACCCATTTCGACGCCCCCGCACACTGGATCACCGGCAGGCATCTGCCGCGAAATACTGTCGACACGATCGACGTCCAGAAATTTATCGCGCCGGCAGCCGTCGTCGATGCAAGCGCCCAGGTAGCTGACAATGAAGACTGGCTTTTAACCATTGACTTTCTCCAGCATTGGGAAGACCGACATGGCCGAATCCCCGCGGGAGGCTGGCTGGCATTCCGCACTGATTGGTCAAAGCGCCTCGCAGATCCAGCGTCGTTTGTGAACATGAAAGAGGACGGTATTCACACGCCCGGGCCTACCCAGGAAACTGTGGAATGGCTAATCCATGAACGAAACGTGCTGGGTTTCGCCGTCGAGACGATAAACACCGATGCGGGGCAGTCGTATCGCTGGTCTCTGCCCTATCCCTGCCATAGTTTGATGCATGGAGCCGGGCGATTCGGGCTGCAGTGTCTGCGGAATCTCGATCAGCTGCCTCCGACCGGTGCCATGATCGTCGCAGCTCCGTTGAAGATTCAGGATGGATCCGGCAGCCCCCTCCGCGTGCTGGCACTCCTGTAGAGTCGAACAACTCGACGCAGCCGGCCATGTGGCAAAAGTTTGGTTTTCGGTGTCTCGTTCCTGCATCTATCCCTGATGGTTTAACGCTCGGATAGGGAAGCAAAGTCGCTTCAACGCGAACAAATGGCCGCATCAAAAAAGACTGATCGAAAATAGAGCTATCGTGCTGTCCGGGTTTGCGTCCAAATGGGGTGAGGGTGGACTGGATGCATGGCAAACGCATCAACTGTGAGTATTTCGCTTCCCTCCGACAGGCTTCTGCGATTTCCACAAGGTTGTGCCTAGTTGCTAGCTTCCCGAATTCGGCAGGATTCATGGCTATCCAAAAGAAACTGTGAAAGCGTCGTACTCCTGCAGGATCGGCCTAGCCAGCGACCGAGCCAGCTACCGTAGCCGCCAGCTTCCCACCCAAATGTGGATGTAGCCGGAGCCGGGAACCAGCCTCTTTCCAGTTAGACCAAAGACTGTGGACGTTGGCGCTGGCAACTTGCCGTTGGATTGCTACATCGGCTAGACTTAATTCAACTTGCCCCATTTTGCGAAGGAAAGTTTTATTGACACATAATAATTTGAATCGTGTCGCTTAACGAAATAGCCCTATTCTTTGAAAGCGATATCCTCCGTTTGTTCACCACCCTTAACAACGATTTTGAGTTGAGAAGTCTCAATTTGGTAATATCGTTCAGGTAGCTTAACCCATCGGTCAGATACCTTACTGGATTCTTTGCTGCTTGCCTGCGCCGCTTTAAGGACTTCGGGCGGCAAATTCATGCCTGGCATAGAAGGTGGAATGCTCGCGAGTCGCGGTTCAAACTCGCGATTGTCAATGCAGATCAGAGCTTCTCCGACAGGGAGTTCGACTTTGAATTTGCCGTCACGCCCTAGCTCATACGACACGGAGTTCTGGGAATTGTCAGCCGGACGGAATGTCAAGATACCACCAGGAATTGGTTTGCCATTAAAAGTAGCGTCTCCTGAGACTACTCCCGTTCGAGGACCGCAACCGACCATCGATAGCAAAAGGCAGGCTGCGGAAAAAAATCTAAACATGCTTATCCTCATGAATCCAATGAATCAAAAACCATTTAATGTTTGTAGGCAAACGACGCGGGCTTAGTCTACGTTCCCATTCACTTCACCACCCCCTGGAGTCAAAAGAGCAAACCAAATCACATTGTCAATGCTCGGAGTTATGCCTCGAATGCTACCATCTGCCAAACCGACTTGCATGGTGGCGTGTAGTGTCGAAGCCAAGCGGCGATCGCAAAGTCCCCCATTTGCTGAAGTGGCAAGCGGGTTTCGTGGGCTCGCTTGGAATTTGGAACCGGTACCATACGTAAATATCGTTCCGTCGCGACCACGCCCACCACCGAAGACAGCAGATAGTCTGTCACCGGGATAACTGTCCGTTGGAACATTAGAGTTTGGGTTGCCGGCGCTTCCTATTCGAAAAACTCCTCTAAACCACCATGTACCACCGGGACTGCCTGTCCCATCGCAACGAGATAGCTTTTCGGCAAACATGATTGTGTTCGAAGTACCATCCGTAATGGTGCTGAACTTTGCTTTGCCATCCCAACAGGTCTCCCAGGGATTGCCGGTACTACCGCATGTCACAGCGCGATTATTCTCACCGCCAAAAATCAAAAAATTGCCGGCGTACGACGAATCTCCCGGCGTCCAATCCAGACCATTGCCAAGCGTGCTATCGCTTGGGCACTGGTAGGTTGACATTCGTGTTTGGCGAAGCCAAGTTTTACTACCAGTATTAACCGATCCCCAAGTCGGCCAGTTAAGTCCTAAGTTGGTGACAGTTGCCGCTGGAACGGCTTGTCCACCTGCCGCGGCCAGATCGCAATTGCCCGGCCTCGATCATAAGTCGGGCAGGGGTTTGAATGGCAGCATTGTATTCGAAAGGTTCGAGAATTGCGAGAGTCGTTGCGCACCGGTAGCCACTCATCGAGCGACCTCTCGAATTTGAGTCCAAGATTTTTAGCGTTGGACTTTGTGAC
>CAMDKL010000162.1 GCA_945900945.1 Pirellula staleyi DSM 6068 | reverse complement strand
AGTGCGCTAAAGCAATTCGAAAAACGCCAGCGATATGAAAATCCACGATTCGAAACGACATTTAGCATTGCGGACAGATCCATTGTATCGCTAGCATTTCTCGAACTGCTGTGGGTTCGTTGGTACGTTTTTATTGGCCGGTTGCCTTAGGTTGAGATCACCTCACGAGTCTCAGGCAGGATTGGCGCCCATGCGGCAGCCGCAAGACGACGTTCGAGGGCTTCGTGTTCCATTATCGTTTCGTAGAGTCGTTTCATTTGGTTCCAGATGCCGAGTGTTTCGCTGGATAACATACCGCAGTATTCGAGATCGTCCAATTGCTCGCTTAGTGCAACGCACATCAGCACGATACCTAGATGTTGGTCCATCGCTTTGCTGACGTTGCGGTCCTGATGGAGACTCGGACCAGCGACAAATCCAAATGTCTCTTCCAATCGAAATTGGGTGGAGAGTTCATCGCGAAGTCGCCGCAGAAGCGAACCAGCTTCCTGTTCGATCCAATCGGCACAAAATGGCTCCTGGGTATAAGAGCCGAGTGTGTTTACGTCCTCCCAAAGTTGCGAATTACATTCCTTGAGCTCGTTCATGAATGCGCTGTTTACGACACGAGCGAATCCAAATGAAGTCATCGCAACACCTCTTCCATAAGATAAGTCGGGAGCAAAAGTCTGGAAAACCCAATAATTGCTGAGCGTATCAGGTTTGAACGGAGTCTGCAACTTTTTTAAATAGAAGTTCGAATCGCTTGATCCAAGTCACCAATTAGGTCTTCAGGATCTTCGAGTCCAATCGAGATGCGAATAAGAGAATCGGTGATGCCAAACCGTGCCTTTGCTTGCGCGTCGTAACTCGCATGCGACATGGATGCTGGCTGTTCGATGAGCGATTCGACTGCGCCAAGACTTACTGCTAGACCAAACAACTTAGTTGACTGGCAAACGCTCTTAGTATCGGAAAAATCGCCATCGATTTCAAACGAGATCATGGCCCCGAACTGATTCCCCATGTACTTCTTGGCTCGTTCGTGGTTCGAATGACTTGCTAAACCTGGATAGAGAACTCGGGTGACGTGTGGATGCCGTTCGAGCCACTGTGCGATCGAAAGGGCGGACTGACATTGTTCGCGCATCCGCATCTCGAGTGTTTTGATTCCTCGCTGCAGAAGGAATGATTCGAGCGCTCCTAAAACGCCACCGGTCGCGTTTTGGATGAAATACAATTCTTTATGGAGTGCGAGATCCCGAGTTGCCAATACGCCAGCCAAACAGTCACTGTGTCCTCCGAGATACTTCGTCGCTGAATGCATTACGATGTCGGCTCCTAACTCGAGCGGACGCAAGATGGCGGGTGGTGCAAACGTACTGTCGACGCCGAGCAACGAGCCTCCTCGATGTGCAATTTCGGCGATCGCGGGAATATCCGGAATAGTCATCAGCGGATTGCCTATACTCTCGATCCAAACCATTTTCGTGTTGGGCTTCATTGCCGCTTGAATTTGCGTTGCGTCGTCGGCTGGGGCAAGCGTAACTTCGATTCCGCTTCGGTTGCAGATCTTATGGAGAAGTCTAAACGTACCGCCATAGATATCGCAACCGGCGACGATATGGTCACCGCTTTTGTGAAGCATGGTGGCACAATGAGTTGCCGCCATGCCTGAAGAAAATGCCAATGAGCCTGAGGCGCCCTCCAAATTCGCCAGGGTGCGTTCTACTGCAGATCGCGTTGGAGAACCACTTCGCGAGTAGTCAAACGGCCCCCAAGTGCCCGCACCTGGCTGAATGAAAGTGGTTGCCAAATGAATGGGCGTTACGACTGCTCCGGTTGTTGGATCGGGTTCATTGCCGACGTGGATTGCTCGCGTTCGAAACTTCATACGTCCAATGCCTGCTTAAGATCAGCGATCAAATCTTCTGAGTCCTCGATTCCGCAGGATATTCGAATCATATTGTCAGCGATACCAAATCGCTTTCGGTCTTCTGGCGAATAGTCAAAATAACTCATGACGAACGGCTGTTCGATCAGCGATTCGACACCCCCTAAGCTCGGTGCAATTTTCGGAATGGTGCATGCATCAATAATTGCAGCTGTTTGCTTCCAATCCGCATTGCGAACTAAGAACGTGATGAGACCTCCGAATCCCTTCATGGTTCGCTTAGCAGTTTCGTGGCTGGGATGAGATTTCAGGCCTGGATAAAAGACCTTCTCAATTCGAGGGTGATTTTCAAGAAAATCAGCCATTCGCTGACCGTTGTCATTGTGCCGTTCCATTCGCAAGGCAAAAGTTTTTAACCCTCGCTCCAGCAAATACATGTTGTGCGGCGAGTTGATTCCCCCCAGAATGCCTCGCAGCTTTCGCACTTCTTCCAGCTTGCCTTTGGAGCCGCAAATAACACCTGCGAGCAAATCATTATGACCGCCCATGTACTTGGTGGCTGAGTGCCATACATAGTCGACACCGTACTCAATAGGACGAATGTTGTAGGGCGTTGCTAACGTCGCATCGATCAGGGTCTCCACTTTGCGTGATTTCCCTAGGGCAACGAATTGCTCAAGGTCGATGACGCTCAAGTGCGGGTTCGTTGGGGACTCACTGATCAGCAATTTGGTGTGGCTATTGATCGCAGCGTCCATTGCACGGAAGTCACCTGTTTCGATCTGATGGGTTACGATACCGAATCGAGACAAGTGCTTTGAACAAAACTCGCGACTGCGATGATAGCATTGGTCGAAAATAACGATTTCATCACCCGAGCCAAGTTTCGCCATGAGAAGTCCGACAATAGCCGCCATCCCACTAGAATAGATGATCGCTTCCTCGGCTCCGTCCAACGCGGCAAGCTTTCGCTCGACAACCTTTTCGTTGGGGTTTCCGTATCGACCGTATTCTTCGCGATCCTGCTTTTGCTCGATATAGTCGATAATGCTTTGCGTCGACTCGAACGTGAAAGTGCTGCTGCAGCAGATGGAGTCGGTGATGGCATCGCTCGGTTTGCGTCTAGCCTCGCCAGCGTGAACGCTGGTAGTGCTTAGCCCAGCTCGCTGAACTGCGTGTTCGGGCAGAGTTTCCAAGCTAGGACGCGATACGTTCGAATGCTTATTCACAATGGTTGAGTTTTCCATGTGCTAACAGAGTCTTAAGTAGATTGAACGAGTGACTTCAGAATTGCGACAGAGTGCAGTCTGCGTGTACCTGACTGGCAAGCTAGCTCACAATTGCGAACTAGGCTTTGGTCGCTGAAGTTAGAAAGCGTCCCGAAAATGAAAGCAAGCCAAAGGAGCTTGGATTCGAGGATGCTCTGGAACATCAGTGGCTATTTAGCAGTTAGGCTGCAAGCGGCCGCAAATCCCTGAACTGTCCAGATTCTAGCTGGAACCGAAGAGTACATCAAGGAGTTTTTCTGGGACTTAACTACGCCAACTCGCACAACGTGTTAAAATGTGCGGCGTGACGGCTGTTTGCAATCTAAACAATGCAATGGCGATTTGTAGGAGTTTGCGTGGCAGGGTATGATTCAATGGGTTTTTTTTTCGCGATTTTTCGTGTGCTGTTTGGGGGCGGGCGGAGAGCCGCGTACCCCTTCTGTTTCGTGTTGATTTCCTTGCTTTCGCTATGCCAGGCGCAGGATGCACCGAAACGGATCGAGGCAGAACAGATCGTAGGTTTGGTTGCACGCTTAGGCAGTTCTAAGTTCGCTGCGAGAGAATCCGCAATGGAGTTGCTTTCGCTATCCGATGAAAAATTGCTTCCAGAGCTCGAAAGGGCCTTGAATGGACTAACCAGCGACGATTTGGAAGTTCAAATACGACTGAGCGGTATCATCGCAAGGATCAAAAACGACCGCAAGCAAAACCAGATTCGCTTGTTTTTGAGATCGATCGACCGATCTGAAACGCAGGGATTTGAAGGTTGGAGGAGCTTTTCTCGCGTTAGCAATACCAGCCGAAATGCAAAAATGCTCTTTCTAATGCTGCTCGACACGTATCCTGAATTAGTTTTTGCAGAATTAACTACCAAGAAAGAAGCGTTAGACAAGGCCAGAGACATCGCCGCATCGATCAACGAAAAAAACATGAACCTAATCGGTTCCGAGCTTCCCGACGCACTTGCCATGTTGTATTGCTTTAATGTTGCGGATGATTTGACGGATCGTAGCTTAGAGAGATTGAGCGCTCGAACATTTGGCACGGCACCGTTCAGCCCATTTATGAATGATCCCCAATCGAAGAAGTCACTGGAACGACTCATGTCGGGATGGTCGACGAGAATTGAAGAGGAGCTACCACGATGCTTGATGCTATTTGTCGAAAGGGATTATCCGCAAGCAAAGGAGGTTGCGTTGAAGATGCTCGGATCAGACAAAATCAAAACAGAATCGATTGGATTCATTCGATCCATGCAAGCGATTTATCGATTTGGAAGCCAGGCCGACTTGCCAGTCGTTGAAAAGTGGTTGGACGACAAGTCAGAATGCATCAACATTCCATTGCAGGGCTTTGGAAATCAGTTCGCTCCGCAAGTAGTGTATACAGCAGAGTACCGCGACATAGCATTGCTTGTTTCTATGCATTTGGCCAGCGAGGATTTCATGACTGAATTCCCCCGATTTAAGCCGCATATTTTGTGGGGGTTTTCCGAGGAATCGGTCCTGCTACCACTTAACTCGGAGGTGGTACGAAGCAACAGAATTGAAAATTGGAAAGCCAAGCGAAAAGCGTCCACGAAGATTTAGGGCATTTCAAGGCCTAGCCACGCGTTCCCAAGCAATTGCTCTTTTAGCCAAACGATTTCTTCTGCGATACCTTCGTTCAGACTCCCAAATCGTACCGCTTCCGGCAACACACCCCAAGCGTATGTTTCCACCTCAAAGTGTCCTGTAAATTCAGGCCGCCCAGATGCAGGGCCAGAAAGAATTTCAAGCAGAATGCTAATTTCGTTCCGTGTCGAATGAATCAAACCAAGCTTTTGCAAGAAGATGGGTACGTGAAAATGAACTCGCCATTCCCCCGAGAGTTCCGCAGGAGAGGATACTTTTGACAAAGCAATTGGCAGGTCCTCGACTAATTTGACGTTTGATTTGGCCCTGTCGTAGCAGTTGGTTTGGTGCAAGTAGCGGTCCTCAGCAAAGCCCTGCAATTGTTCGCACGCTTCCATTCGTTCTGACATCGACAGAGTGTCCCAATCGATTTGGATGGCTGAGGATATCTGGACCTTCCCGATCGCAATTTCGTCATTCTTTAGTTGTTTCAATTCCAGTTTTTGGTCTTCGTACATGACAGCGGCATGGCAAACGTCATGGCAAAGAGTGAGGTATTCACCGACGATTTCGGATGTTCCATCGGGCAAGTTAGACGACCGAAGATATTGATTGAAAAACATACGAAAGGATGAGCTATTGGTTAGATAACACCCCGGTTCCGGCTCGATAGCCAGAACGATCTTTCGTCCCGTTTGTTCGAAGAGCCGATGCAGTACCCTTGCAACTTCGATAAGCTGTGATGCAGCACGCATAAGCTGCTCGCGGCTCGGATCGGGGATTCCCCACGCAATCGGCAATGTTGAAATAGAGCCGATTTGCCCCGGAGGCAGAATCTGATCCAGTAACTGAACTAAATTGAGCGTGTATTCGAGTCGCTCCTGCTGCCACCAGGTGGGCTGATAAACTCTGTGTTTGACGATTTGACTGTGAAAATCACCTTGAGGAAAACCATTCAATGTGAATGGAACCAACTGAAACTCTGCCAATTTGTCCTTGAGCCGAGGTAATTGTTCCGTCTGGTTTGCTTGTGCGGCTGAAACCTCCGAAAACCAGAGTCCTACATACAAAGCTTGATCCGATGCCACCAGATTTCGAATCGGGGAGCAGTGATTTGCTAGATTATCCAAAACGCTAGGCAAATCTCTGCCAGCGTGGACATTGGTGCAGTAGCCGACTTGATATTGCTTTTGGATTGAGGGATTTGCGGAAGTTTTCATTCGTATACGCTTTGCGATGAGCTAGAAAACAAAGGAACGCGTCTGCCAATTGCGGCTTGGCTAGGCGCTGACGACCACTAGAATGGATTTTTTGCTAGTTACTCTCTGAACGAATTTCGAAACTCTTTATGCTTCGCTATTGGACCGCTGGAGAATCGCACGGGAAAGCCCTGCTAGCTCTCATTGATGGGTTTCCTGCTGGATTAACGATTGATCAGGACATGATCAATCACCAATTGCTGCTTAGGCAGGGCGGTTACGGCCGTGGTGGTCGGCAGAAACTGGAACAGGACACGGTCGAAATCCTGACTGGAGTTTGGCAATCGACTAGTTTGGGGTCCCCGATTGCACTTCAGGTAGTCAATAACGACTACAAATTGGAGCGGTTAAAGGAATTGGAACGTCCAAGACCTGGACATGCGGATTTGACCGGTTCGATCAAATACCTTGGCTCGATTCGCGGAGTGCTTGAGCGCTCTAGCGCGAGAGAAACAGCGGTTCGAGTTGCAGCCGGAGCATTAGCTAGGCAATTGCTGTCCCAGTTTGGCGTCGAGACGATCGGTTACGTTTTGGAGCTAGGAGCGATGCCGATTGGACGTGGCGAATCGCTTCAGCTCGACTTAAAGGATGTTCGAAAGACTCGCGAAACCAGCAGCATCTATTCGGTAGATCCATCCCGGGACAAAGAGGCTGAACAGTACATTGATCGCATGGCCGACGAGGGAGACACGCTTGGGGGGATTATTGAGGTTCGAGTCGATGGCTTGCCATTTGGGTTGGGTACACATGCACAATGGGATCGCAAACTGGATGGAAAACTTGCCCAAGCCGTCATGGCCGTCCAAGCGATCAAAGGTGTCGAAATTGGGATGGGATTCGAGGCCGCACGTACTCAAGGCTCCAAGGTTCATGATCCAATTCATTACGATGCATCGCAGAGCCATCTACCCAATCTTGGCTACACTCGACCATCGAATAATGCAGGCGGACTAGAGGGTGGTATGACGAATGGCCAACCGCTAATCATTCGGGCTGCAAAAAAGCCGATTAGCACGCTTAGAAAGCCTCTGGACTCGATCCGCATGGTGGACAAGGCCCCCCATCGGGCCAGCTATGAACGGAGCGACGTCTGCGCGATTTCAGCGGCCGCGATCATAGTAGAGCATGTTGTAGCCTTCGAAATTGCTGCGGCCTTTGTCGAAAAATTCGGAGGCGATAGCCTCGTCGAAATGAAAGCCAGGTATGAGCTGTTTCTGGATATGGCAAGGAAACATCCCCATTAGGATGACTTTAGCACCGCCGAAGCCGTTAATTGGGTAGCCCTCGCCAGCTCATCAAAACTCACTTACGAGCAATTCGCCGTCAGCCCTGTTCCCAAGTTGGCTTAGTAGTCTTTTGTGAATGGATAGTGACAAGAAATGCACCGACCCATCTGCAAATGCGAACTGTGCACCCCCAGTGTGGTAGCTGCTAAATCCGCCAACAGTCATCGAGCCTGTTAAGTCGACAAACGGTACTGGCTCGCTTTTGGATGACAGCCTAGGGGGCGATTGGAAGCTGCCTGTATTTCGCAGCGTCGCACGTGTGCCGGACGCCCATCCCAAGCTGCCTGGGCCTGGAAGCATTTCTCCTATTAGAATGGTTTGCGATGATCCGTCCAGAATCTGACTGAATCGCAAGCGACTGTTCAAAAAGAATACGCCATTGTTATCCGCGTCGATGGGCGCTTCCGAATCGTGATGACAACCTGCGTAGTTGCTGATGCCTGGCAATTGGCGGTCATCGTCTGGTATCATTTCAGGCGACGATGGACAAAGGATCGTAGGTATCCTCATTCGTCGCGCTGCCTGGTTCGCATCGGCGTAGGTGCCCGCTTCTTGGTCGAAATGTCGGTAGAGGGCATTCTGTTCCATTTGCGGGAGCACTTGGACTATCCAGCTAACATGTTGGCCAATGGGCTCGTTTCGGATGGGACCACTCGCGTTAATGACTCCTGACGGAAAGTGCTCGGTACCAAACTCGTGCGTATGAACTGCTAACGCTAATTGTGCGATGTTGTTCATGCACATGCATCTTCGAGCCGCCTCGCGAGCAGCTTGCACAGCCGGTAAAAGCAAGCCAACTAAAATACCGATGATCGCAATCACTACCAGAAGTTCAACCAGCGTAAATGCACGCCGTCTCGCGGAGCGGGTCAAGGCATAAACGGTTGAGACACATGAGAGTTTATATTCGTTGAACATAATAGGTACCTGACTGAAACCGGGGTGAATTCGAAGGATCATTATTTTGACTCCGTAGATGAGAATGGTAGACCAATAGAAAAAGTGTGACTGCGTTGCATTCGATCGTTGCTGTCCGCAGAATTTGCAAGCGTTGCAATAACTTGAGCACGCAAGGTATTGATGTCGTCCATCGACGGTTCAATTCGTATTTCAATTGCTGCATTTTCATACGATGTCGAACCCAATTTTGGAAACCATTTTTCGCCCTTGTATTCAGGCGCCTTTTTCAGTTGCTGGACTGCTCGCTGAACGCCCGCTTCGCACAAGAATTCTGCCTGAATGAGCTGTCGCTGCATTCGAACCTCGCGGCGGCCACGCAGTGAAGACTGCATGGTCGTCATTACCAATGCAATCACGATGCCAAGACAAGCCAAAACACATATCAATATAGTTCCCGAACGGGATCTTGATTTCAGCTGGTTCATTTCGACTCCTCTGCACTGCGTTCGAGCGTCTGCCAACGACCAACCAAGGTTTCAACACGCAAATCGACTCGAGGTGCAACACCATAAAGCCCCGAATCACTGCTTACGATCAAAGAAGCGCGTTCCGGATTCGGTATCGATCGAAAGCTTGCTGAAGAAGTGTCAGCGAGAACGAAGCGTTCGTTCTCGCTTTGAAACGAAGCATGCTTGCGTTCACGAACAACAACTTGATTCTGAGCAGTGTAGGTCACTTGCGAGCCGTCTAAATTTTTTATCGTTAGCGCATCGTTCGAAATGATATTCATTTCTGCTGCTGTGTGTACGTCTCGTCGGAACTGTTGTGCAAGTTGATCTAACGTCCGATTGCAATCAGATCGGTGACGCGACGTTTCGGTCAAAGTCATCGTCTGATGCACAAGACTGATGGCCAGCAACATAACTGCACTGCCAGCCGACATGCTCAAAACTAGTTCGACAAGCGTTGTTCCATTGCGTCGCATTATGGTTGCTCTCCTTTTGATTCAGAGTTCTCAACGCGAGGAATAGGGTATTCAGCCGGATTGGTATCAAGCCAACCAACCAACGTCAGGGGAACTGCTTTGGAGCCACGATCCCAATCGAGGCTCAAAATCAAACGCGTCCCATCTTGATCGCGAATCAATTTGCCTTCGAGTCGAGCATCGGGCAATGTTTCAGCCGTGCTCTCGGACGGTTTTAGATCTGCTAAAGCGGCGTCGCAACGCGACACCCCGAGGCTAGTAAGTAACTCCATTTGGTTGGCCAATTCGTTGAACGCCAATCGATACTGACGCGTGCTTTGCCAAACCCTACCAATCCGAACCGTTAGTGGCGTAACAAAACCGATCATGCTGACCACCAGTGTGGCCGCGACCACCACCTCGGTCAGAGTAAGTCCACGACGTGATTTGCAATTGTGTTGGTTCATGTTAGACAACTCATCCCGCAAGGCTAGTAATCAACTTTGCAAGGACGCTTAGAAATGAAAAGCAAATCCAGAGAACTACGGACGCAAAGATTAGAATAACAACCGGGTTGATAAATGCAGTGCGTACAATGACGCGCTGATTGGCGATCTCTTGCTTGAGCGTCGCCATTCGATGAAGTGTCCACGCCTGGTCGCGATGACCGGACGCCCCACTCAATGCTTGAAATTCATCTCGCGAGATTATTTTTGCATCGACCAGGCTCGTCCATGCGGGCACTCCTTGCTCGACTTCGTTTCGAGCCGAAAGTAAGCGTTGCCTAATATTTTTATCGAAATGGTATTTCGCAAGTGTCGAGAGTGATCCTGCAAGCGGTCGTCCAGCCTCCACTGCAACGGATAGCATCCGTAGCAATTGCGAGGAACGCAATAATGATGTCCGTCCAAACATTCGATCGGCGACCGCCCGTCGAAAAAACCGTCGCGAGCGATAGGACCAAACTAACCATCCCAGGGCGAATCCTACGACAACAACCAATAGAAAACTGCTTGAAACCCATTCCACAAACATTAGAAGGCGTCGAGTAGCTATTGGGAGCTTCAACTCAAATTCATCGAACATTTTTTTGAATGTTGGAATAATAAAGAACATGAAAAATGTGAGTATTAAAGTCATTGTGCCAGCGAACACGGCCCAGTACCCCCGAGCATTGCCTTGCGTTGTTCGCGATTCACCCTCCTGCGGTTTTTCAGTCTCGATCAGTTGCTTGTAGGTTTGAGCCAGCGTCCCAGACTGACTACCAAATCGCAAGGATAGCACCACACTGTCACTCAGCGCATACGGCGTCTTTTCTAAGGCAGGTACAATCGTGGTTTTGCTATCCAGTCTCTTGGCAAGAAGTCGAAGTCTTCGTCGATACCGTCCTCGATGCTCATCGGCGAGGGCAGCAATGAGCGGCTTTGGATCAAGACGCTCTTCATTGGCTACCGCAAGCAGACTTAAAAGCGAGTATTGCATGGAGTCGAGTGACTCGCCTGGCCACCAAGTGGACAAATACCAAGTAGGGCCAGCTTTCTGCCAGAACGGAACGCGCATGCGCCCCCTAGTTTCAGAAGAGCTAGAATTCGCCTTGAATCGTGGAATCCATTTTGCAAACATATTTTGTTGTCCAGCCTATCCGCTTAGTGATGTGATCAACTGGATCAGGGGCGCGAAAATCGAGAGAACTACGAATCCTACACAAAGGCCTACTCCGACGATCCACAACGGTGCCACAAACCCTGAGGCCCAACTAAACCGTTGTCGCACTCGATCCATGTAAATCACGGAAACCTGTCGAAGCAACGCAATGGAGGGACCACCATTTGGCCCGGCCTCCAATGCATGAGTGACCAAAGCTGGAAAGCTGTGTGCGACGGTTGATGCATAGCTGAACTTGTCCGACGTACCGACATCCCTTGAAAGTCTTTCGGAAGCATAGCGGAACCGCAGGTTTTGACTCGCTCTTCCGGCAATTAGAATCGCTTCAGCCAGCGGAGCTCCAACCCCAAGTAACGCAGCCAGTGTTGAAGTGAACCTACCCATAGCCTTGACACTCTCCGTGTTGCCTGCTGAAAGACTTCCAAGTAACCAAGTTGTCTCTGTGTAACGCAAACACAACAGAAAGAGCCATCGCAATAGCAAGCCAGCCAGCACAAAAGCAAGAAGAATCAAACAGAATGTGCCCGTATGATTATTGATCAGATCACTAATCGAAAATACAAGATTCGTAGGTGGTGGAAGCCTCATCTGAAACTCACTAAACATTGCCCGGAAGGTCGGTATTACCGTTACTGAGAGAAACACAAACACCAGGATCGCACTTCCGAACAGCATGAGAGGATAAGCCAACGAACGCCATCGGCTCTTTCGATTCTCGGTCGCAAATGTCACGTCGCTCATGATTTGTGCAAACTCGACCGCCGATGCACTTGAGGAGACTCCTCGCAAAATCAGAGGCAGCCAGACAGCTTTCGATCCCTCCTGGACAAATTGTTCGGTCGTTGCGCCACCGCGCAGTGCACTCACTAAATCACGAACATCCTTTCCAAAGTGTGTCGATTTCGTATCCTCTAACAACGCTTCGATCGCAGACGCCAGCCTGTCTCGACGCTCTAACGCTGCATCGATGCGTTGGTAAAATTCTGGGCGCTGGGTGACGGCTGACATCGGTTAACAAGCTCCTTATGGTCTCGTAATTGCTGTTAGTAATTCGATCATGGGCGCAAACAGACTTAATCCAAAAGCCAGGACCAATGCCCCTCCCAACAATGCCCCAACTACGACCGGGTACCAAGCACGCCATTGCGATGCTCGCGACTGAGCAAGTTCACGGTACGCCCGTGCTGCGAAGCGCAAAGCGTTAGCCCTATCGTCATTGCTCACATCATCACCCAGAGCCCATTGCAACATCCGGGGCACAGCTATTTCCATGTTCGAATTCTCCGGCTGAACTTGTACGGGCTTACGTGCGCTCCTATAAGAACCCAACAAGGTTTGAGCATGGACTACGGATTGGCCATGCTCGAGCAGATTGGCAAATCCTTCGGCGTAGTTAGCCTTTTGTGTCGCTTCAGAAATATTTCTTCGGCCAGGGATCCAGCGCGAGAGCCTGCGCGATCTTTGGCGTCTCCAAAGTAGCAAGCCTATTGCAACTAAGAGCGGTATTGCGATCCCCCAGTACCAAATGGTCTGCCTCGCCACTGTCAACACTTGCAATCCGAAACCAGGCGCTGACCCAATCTGGGAGTTCATGGCGTCCATCATAGGGGCAACGCTGAGTAACAAAAAAACAAATCCGCAATAGACCAGTCCCAATAGGATAAGCGGTTGCACAAAGGCAAAATCAAACACCCTTTCAGTTTCACGACGTCCGTCTGCGCACTCGCTCAATGCAGCAAGTGCGTCAGGCGTCTTGTCACAATACAACCATGTCGCCAGGGAGGAACGGTACAGCGGCGGCAATTCTTGGTCGGACTCAAGGGTTTGGCGGACCGTATTGCCACGCGCCACTCCCATTGCGATCTTGGAGTTAATCTCGCTTAGCTGTTCTGATAGAGACGCGATGCCTTCTGAAATTCCTAATTCAATCGGTACTCCAGCTCTAGCAAGCTTCAACAGATATTCGTTGAAAGCCAACACGTCATCGAGCACTGGATCGCATGTCGATTGAGCATTCATGGGATTGGAAATAAGCGTTCTGGCCCTTTGGGCCGAATACCGTCAAGTTAGCAATGTGGTTTTGTGGGGAATGAAAAGGCTGAAAGACCATCCCTCATACAATCCTAATGATGCGCCGCCGCCCCGACTTTATTTAACACACCAGCTTAATCCTGGAATTTTATTGCCGCCGCTTGCCCAAATCGCGACGCTTGATTCTGACGCAGTTCGCTATACGCTTCATACAAGCCCCAGTCGATTCCGACGTTCTTCTTCTCTGCAATCTCCAGCATCTGCATTGAAGTCGGCGAGGCCATTTTATCACGCCAAGACGCCAACCTATCCAAGACAGGAAGGCTGATGCAACCACAAACAGCTATCGCTAAAACGAATCTAGCAAACTGGTATGTTCCGCGTCGATCCGAGTCGTAATCACGAGCAGCCTCAAGCGTGTGCGGCCGCAAGTTTTCGGACGGGATTACATACCTGCTAGCGGCGAGAATGGTGGCCTCAAGAGACTCCAATATTTCTGGTGAAATACCGTCGCCGTCGAAGTCGCCGTCGAAGTCGCCGTCATGGTTGAGAATGCTACTCATGGGAAACCTCCGCGGCCTGTGAGCGAAGTTCGCCCGCGAGCTTTTGCATCGCATACCGGTAACGACTTGCAGCCGTTGCCGCTGGAAGCCCCAGCACACCGGCGATTTGGGAAAACGTTAGTTCTTCCCAAATCTTTAACACGACAACTTCGCTTTGCTCGACCGGCAACGACCTAATCGCCAACCAAACAGCGCGATAAGATTCCTCTTGCTCCACTTCATCGACAGATCGGTGGGTAAGGAGATCGGTTAAGTTGCTTACGATCGCCCGTCGACGCTTCCTGCGAAGAATGACTAACGATTCATTTCGAACCATTTGCAGCAGATACGGCCACGGGCACTCTGCCCGAATCAAGAGCTTGGGATTGCCAACGACCCGAACCAAGGCTGCTTGAACGGCATCCTCCGCGTCGTGCTGATTGCGAGTAATCGTTGCGGCAAAACGGACGAGCCGCATCGATGTCAAATCGTAGAGACCCGAAAGGGCCGCTACACCGCTTTCCGCGATGCATTGGGCACTGTCTCGAACTCGTTCGGAAAAAAAAGCAGGATTGCTCATGACAATGGTATAGGATGCGCGACGGGCGGCGGTTTGTCTAATTCGGAACCGTCTTTTTTAAGAATATCGAAAAAAGAAAGTTGTGTTTGATCAGGGGCCTCCTCGCTATCGGCCTGAAAGGCGAGCGACTTGGTGAAATTTACCCGCTAACGCGACGCGCAAGTTTTGAAGTTGCACTATTCGGATTTAAGGGCAACGCCCTGTTCGTTTACCTAGCCCAGCCTAACGGGCT
>CAMDKL010000161.1 GCA_945900945.1 Pirellula staleyi DSM 6068 | reverse complement strand
GAGTTTCGTTGCCTGATTCTAGGCACTGTCGTCCGGGAAGGGCGATTTCTTGTTGCGGAATTCGTCGTAGAGATCTGTTCCGATCGTTGGAGATGCGTTTAGGAATAGAATTTTTCAATCGATTCCGGCCTTATCAAGTTGGATGGCACTTTTGTTGAAATCAAGTTGGATGGCACTTTTGTTGAAAATTGCTTGTGTTGATCGTTGGAGATGCATTTAGGAATAGAATTTTTCAATCGATTCCGGCCTTATTAAGATGGATGGCACTTGTGTTGCACTTGTGTTGGCCATTAAGATGGATGGCACTTGTGTTGGCCATGTGTTGATGTGTTGATGTGTTGATGTGTTGATGATGGCACATGTGTTGGCAATGTGTTGCTCGGCACATGTGTTGCTCGTGTTGCTTGGTTGTGGCGATGTTGCCTTACAGGCAGAAACTACCCCGCGAATCAAGCCCGCGCCGACTATAACTGCACTGGTTGTGATGAACGCTTACCCGAATTTTCATGCTATGGCCCTGTGGTGGCTTGAGGATTGGTGAAGGCCTGAGTTGCTTGAAAGTGATTTTGACCATACTGATCCGGCGTGGGCGGGCAACTGGTATTGGGCGCGAGTTGATTTTGCTGCCAACGATTTAGGTACTCCCCCGCTTTCGGCGTCGTTAGAGTGCGACTAATCTCATCTTCCAAATGAAATCTGGAGATGTCGTCATTGAGAACGATAGGAGTAAGGAAAACTAATAATTCCTTGCGAGAATGTTGCTCTAAGTCGTACCGAAAAAGTCTTCCCAAAAGCGGGATATCCCCTAGGAAAGGTACCTTTCGATGAACGACGTTTTCGGCGTTCGAAATCATTCCTCCCAGAACAACTGTTTCGCCTGATTGAATACTTACTGTGGTTGTAGCAGTGGTGATATCTTTCACGGGTGCTTCAATGACCCTCCCTGTTGTAGTGTCGGTAAAGATCGGAACGCCAGACCCTCGAGCTAGTAGAAATGCACTTTTCTCCGTCATGACGTCGATCTGTACGCGTCCATCAGGACTTATTCGAGGTGTTGTCCTTAGGATGATTCCGGCTTTGTCTTGACGAATCACGGGATTGGCACTTCCTACAGCATTGACGGTTACACCATCGACCACGGGAACTTGTTGACCGATTTGGATGAAAGCTTCTTTGTTTTCAACGGTACGAATTTGTGGTCGGCTCAACACATCCACCTTGAACTTTGCGTCCAAAGCTCGCAATAGCGCGCTCACGGAATCTGAACCTGCGGATAGTACGAGCCCTCCAAAGCCTAGTTCGCCATTCACTCGACCGGCACCAAGATTGGATAAACCTTGTGTTCCTATACGACCTTGATTCACGGCATTATTACCCAATGTGGCGTTGTTGAATGCGAATCCAGGAGAGGTGGATTTAGACAGAATCGTTTGATCCGTTGTTTGCACACCATTGGGGCTGGTGAGCGTTTGATTAACCGTTTGGATGTTATTAACAAGACTACGATCAAAGAGGACCGAGTCCTGAATACCTAATTCAACGCCGAATTCGTTTGTGTTACCGATGTTCACCTCAACGATCAAAGCCTGTAAGAGGACTTCGCGTGGAAATCGATCCAAATCGCAAATGATTCGATAGATAGTCGGTATTGACTCTACTGAACCACGGATGATTAAACTATTCGTGGTTTTTTCAGCGACCACACGATCGTTTTGGACTGATTGGGAACCATTTTGAACATCTGCCCCGCCAGCCTGTCCTGTGAGAAATTCCTGGATCGCCTTGGCGACATCCTCCGCTTTTGCATGCCTGAGCTGATACACCGCAGATGTATCATTGCTCCTCGCGAATCCTGTTTGCAAAAGCAAGTCTCGAATTCGTCTCAAGTGTGTACCTGTATCGATGACTATGACGCGCCCGGTGTTCGAGAAAGCGCGAACCGTTCCGATCTGGCTTTTCATCGCCATCACTTCTGCTAGAGCAGCTTGGGCATCAATTCCCTTCATCGGAATCGCGGCACCAGCGACTTCATTGCGTCCAATCGAATCGATCTCGTTGACGGCGACGAACGGTACTAAGTTATCAGCGATTGGTAATTCGGAATTCACCACGATGAGCCTGTCTTCGTTTCGCACAAGGATCGCACCGAGCGGAATCAGATAGTCATTGAAAATGTCGATCGCCTGTTGAGGCGAATGTGCGCGATTATCGAAATACGTGAACGTTCCAGTTGGCTGAACTCCCATGCTTAGAGAGAATCCCATCGAATCAGCAAACTCCCGAAGGATGGCCACCCAAGGAGCGTCTTTGACATTGAACGCCCAGGTACGATGTTGCCATCCTGCCTGGTTCATTGTCGGATGAGGCAGTTCTTCATACGCAAGTTGTGGTTGTGGACCGAGGTTAACGGTGGGCCATAAATCTTGTGAAAAAACTTTTGAGATAGGAATTGCGTGGAGTAGGATAAAAATCAGAAACCGACGAAGGCTGCATTGATTTTGAAATTTCAAAAAATAACCCTTTGCTCTCGTAGTTGGATTTTGCTCTCGAAGCAGTCAATCCGACGGCACAGTCTTTATAATCGGCAAACTCGAGCGTTTTCCTTAACCGAACAACCGCACGAAAAAGAACTTTGACCAAGATTTCCTAACTTTAGCGTCCCTTTGTTGGAACCGCACTAGACATTAGGCAAGCGAAAGCTTGTTTACTAGAGGCTTATTTTGGAAGCACAGAGGCGTCCATACCAGGTGTTCATCGCAGTGAACGCGGTGACGAGTCCAGCCCATGCAGTCAATCACAAAGGAATCGCAGAATTGACTTGAAACGCGGCACTAGTCTCTACTGTTGCCTCGGCCTCGGCGATTCGATTCCCGAGCTCCAACCGACAAAGCGATTGATTTATCAGGATGTGTATAGTATCCATCGAAATGATCTTAACTTTTGCGTTGATTCCTAATTCGCCCATATCTCCATCGGTCTCGAGCGCGATGTGCTTTCCTGATTCTGAATCGTACAAAATTGCCCTTTTTTTTCCGTTGGTTTGAATGATCCCAACAAGCCGAGTCGTTTCCTTTGGATCGATTTTTATTATTTCTGTCGAGTCCTCGAGTTCGATCGACTCCTCAACAAAAGAAGCGGGGGGCAAAACAGTCTGGGACATTGAACTCTTGCGCCGGAACAAGTCATTCTGCTCAATCGCAAGAGTGGTCTGGTTGCTGCTACTTGGTTCCAGATTTGGAACTGAATTACTACTATCGTTTAACACCAAGACTTCGACGCCCGCAGAAAATGAATTCACATTGGAATCCGCTCCACCCTGCTTCTGCATGCTTAGAAAATTGATCTGATGCAGTAAATCGGTGCCAAAGAATTGATCGAGGAATGTGCCGATCTGCGTCGAAGTTGCTTCGGCTTGAACAGTAAACTGTATCTTGCTCCCAATATCATCCATGGTGATAGGCGATGAGCCTGTCACAATAGTGGAACTCAAACCGCTTGTTTCAAAACAACGGAATAAGTATTCTTGATAAACGACGGAGGCAGATTCTAAGTTATGAGGTAAGCTTCGTTCGATCTGTGAGGCGACGGAGTCTGCCTCCCGTTGAGCAGTTGCGTACTCCAGTTCCAGATCGTGCAGATGAAGTTTTGCTTTCTTCAATTCATTCTGCGATGAATTGGAACCGTCGAGCGCGTTTTGTAACGGGCCGTATAGCAAGGATGCACAGAGCGTCGCGACAAGTCCAATACCCAAATGCTTTTCACGCTTATGCATGACTCTCATCTCCGGTCTCACTATTCAAGGTTGATTGTTCTTCAGCGGAAAGCACTCGAACTTCGATACGAAAGTGGGCTGGGAATTCAGGATCAGCTACCGAGGGTTCGATGGCTTGGGGTTGGACGGCATACATTCCTGGTTCAGCGAGCAAATCGCGATTGAGGGTCAGTACATCGTTGACAGAATGCGCTAAGCCTTCTAGTCGAATTGTAGGCATCGTATCGCTGGAGCTTACTTCAAACTGAGCTCTCGATATGTAGAGATTGCGTTCGTTGCCGATGTGGGTCACAAGCTTTGTTAATTCAGTCCCCCAGTTCACGGTACGAAATTGCCACTCCTGAATCGCGCGAGCCAACTGTCTTTTGGGAGCCAAGATAGCAATTCGCTCCTCAATCTGTCTGATCTTCTGTTGAATTCGAGTGAGCTCCGCAGTTCGACTGGCTGAAAAAAGGTATCCAAACGAAAGCCCAACTACTGCAATGCCAGCGGCCACCTTTCCATTTTTCTTCCAGCGTTTGAGAGATAGCGATTTGTGGTCTGGTGCTCTCCAAGGCGACGCAAAGTTGATCGAACGGAAAGCTTTGTTTTGAACCATCCGAACGATACAATCGGATTTAGAACAGTGCTTCAGTTGAAATCCACTCTTCTTCGCCACGATACTCAATGAGTTAAGCTCCTCCTCCGAGTCGATATCGACTAGCAGTATTGGAGTAGCGAACGGATTGGTTTCTTTCGTTTCAAGGATGGCATTTCGCAGTCGATTGATCAGTCCGACAAGAGTTCGAACATTTTCCTCGTGTGTCCCTTTAACCATTGCCGACTGTACTTGTATGGCTCGGCCCCCGAGTCCAACCACCACGTCCCATTGTTGTTGATTGTTTGTGGCAAAAAACTGAAACGAATCAGCATTCAAATTCGATGAAAGTGGTAACGAGAGTTCGGCGAGCGTGATCGATTCAGCTTGGCAGCCCATTAGTCGAAGCGTCTCTTGAATACCCTGGAGGGTTGGTTTTGCTATGGTTGCAATCAGCACTTTTTTTGTTGATGCGTTGCCAACATCGGGTATCAGTGTGAAATCGTATTCGATACCGCCAAACGATTCTCCGAGTACTGCCTCCAATTGCATGGATACAAGATTTGGGATTTGATCATCTGTGCAGGTAGGGAGTTCGATCAGGCGAAGACAAGCGGCGGTCCGTGGCAGACAAACGATAGCGGTCGAGATTGAAAGTCCACAATCAGCGAGACGCTCGTCCAACCATTGAGCAACCGCTTTCGGATCTTGCCAGGGGATGTCGCCGGGGTTCTCCCATTGAAACAAGTGGCGTTTCGTGGGTGCGACCGCAGAAGTAGCCGCCACGGAATCAGAAGCCCCAATCGGCGAGATTCGAACGGTGTTCCGTTTAAACTCCACGATCGCTCTGCACCTGTTTCGCTGTGCGCTGTCGACTCGCGACTGGAGCATAGTTCTCTAACCTTTCTAAAAGCCTATAAGTTGTTTGATGGACGAATGGAGCCTGTTTGTCGGTGAGTTTTCCAAAGTGAATTCATCCCTGAGGAATGCGAAATTCTGATCCGTCCCGGTGAAATCGTTCCATCAGGAGAGAGTGTTAGTCCAGAAATAATCTCTTGAGTTTGGCTTGAAACAAATTGAATTTGCACGGAACTAGAAAATCTGAATGACATCATTTCCGGGGCGTCCATTGGTCTTTTGGATTCATTTCGAGAATCATTCATCGGTTTGATTGTTAGCCTCCGAGACTGTGGATTAAATGCGACAAGCTGCTTTACCCCAGAATGAATCGCCAAGCGATTAGACTCTGCGATGATGCGTTCCAACTCGGATTCTGTCGTCGCGAGTTCGTTCCGATGTATCCAGTTGGTGATTCCCGGTATGCAGACTGACATCAATACGACGAGCACGGCGAGCACGGCGATGCATTCGATTAAGGTGAATCCACTCGATTGACGATGGCTCATAATTATTCCCAATTACCAATATCGTCTTCCGAGTCAAATATCCCGTCCGTGCCAGCGGATACGATATCGTAACCATGTACATTCCGCTTTCCTGGAGTTCGGTATTGAAGCAAATTGCCCCATGCATCTTTCGCCGGTTTCTCCAAATAAGGACCCTTCCAGCGAGTATCTCGTTTACCGCTTTGTATCAACACTTTTAGACCATCGGCTGATGATGGAGGATTGCCAAGGTGATCGAGTGAATAAAGTTTGATAGCTTGGCTTAGCCCTTCGATGCTAATCATCGTTGCGTCTACATTTGCCGATTTCTGGCGCCCCAGTATTTTGGGGACGACTAGCCCCATGATGACGAGGAGGATTGCAAGGACTAAAAGTACTTCCATAAGGGTAAAGGCAGTGCGAGCTCGGGAAGATTGTTTCATGGTTCTCTCTGAGGACAGGTGGAAAATACATTCGAGGTTTTTCGGCTGATGAATTTAGGCCAATCCCTGGCCTTCAAACACGGGCAAGAGCAATGCTAAAACGATGAAGCCGACCAGTAACGCCAATACCAGCAGCATCGCCGGTTCCAAAAGTTTGACCGAAAACTCTATTTTCTTGCGAGTGCGTGTTTCTACTTGGAATGCAATTTTGACTAGGACCGAGTCGAGAGTATTGGATTGCTCGCCGACTCCAAGCATGGCGAGTATGTCTCCAGGTACTTGTTTCGACTTGGCAAGTTGCTGTACAAGCGATCCTCCTCTTGCAACGGAGTCTCTCGCTGCTTCGATGGCATGGCGAAGCATGCTATGCCCAACAACGGTTGCAGAGGTATCAATCGCCTTGAGAATCGGAATTCTGTTCTCAAGCAGCGTTCCAAGGACTCGACAGAATCTCGCCAGGGCAAGATCTCGGGCTAGTGGTCCTAGGAATGGAATTCGCGAAAACATTTTTTCACAATACGAGCGTAGTTGAGCTGTGGGGATCGACCATAATAGAGTCACGACCGCGACCACGAATCCCAGAATTCCTAAAGCTCCGTAATTTTTCGCTAGATTGGCGGTCTCCAGTAGAACGGACGTTGCCCATGGCATTTTCCCAGCCTGACGTAGCGATCCGAATAGTGGTTCGAACTTCGGTACGAGAAACACCAAAATCCCGGGAACCAAAATTGCAGCGACGGAAACCAAGATTATCGGATAAGCCATTGCTCCCCAAATACTCGACGTCAATGAAGCTTGCCATTCACGCACTTGAAGGGTTCGGGCTAGCGATTCCCTCAAAAAGCCACCTTCTTCGCCAGCCCGAATGACACTCAAATCGATAGTTGGGAATGCACGCGGATGCGACTGAAGGGCATTGCTGAGAGTGCTCCCTGATGTCACTCGATCCATGATGTCGTCAATCATCTGTTTTGCGGATTCGGATTGTTCTTGGTCGCGAATAACTTCCAACGCCTTCAGAATGGGAACGCCAACTTCCAATTGGTCGTGTAGCATTGAGTAAAACTGTGTGACTGCACCCGCGCGAAGCTTTCCCCGAAATCTATAGCGGACTCGTACTTCCGCGAGCTCAAAGGCGAATAGCCCAAATTGTTGCAGTTTGCTCAATGCATCCTGTCGCGACATAGCTTCTATACTGGATGCGACAATTTCGCTTTTTGAGTCCAAAGCTCTGTAGTGGAAGGCTTGCATTATTGACGTGATTGTAGCGCGATGAACAGGTGGCGACCGATGTCGTCCCATTACTTGTACTTTAATCAGATTTTGTGCCCTTGTTCAGTCTCCATTCTACGGGAAATGCAAAAAACGCCATGGAATCTAGGATTCTGCCGAGTTATTGTTGCGTTGGGAAATATGATTTTTCTTTTTGAACGAGGGATAATGAAAACGCGTTGTTGAACGTTCGCAACGTCCGCGTTGAACTTTTGCAACGCCATGATCGGGTGTTGCGTTTTGAAATAAAGCGATTGGTCGCGGCGATAGTTCGACGGTCGCAGCTTTGTGCCGCAACCAATCTGACGTGAGGCACAAGCCTGACATTTGGAGAATCGGCAACAAAGCCTTTGTATTGTTGCATTGTTTGCACTAAAATTAGGAGGCCGGGGTTACGCGTCCGTTCAATCTATGTTTCGGCTGTATGGGTGCTTTCCAGAAGCCGTGTAGGGGCAGTCGTTTGTTTAAATCACTATGAATAGACCATCGGACTTTCGAAGGCACGCTCGTAAAGGCAACAGTCTTCTCGAAGTCCTAATTGCAACGTCCATACTTCTGGTTTCCATCGCCGCAATCGGGAATCACATTAACGTTGGGGTGCAGGCCGGCCTGCGAGTGCAATTGGAATCGGAAGCGTCGTGGCACTGTCAAACCATCCTACAAGAGTCGATCGCGGAGCCTAGTCGGCTACCGACATCCATGCCGTCGCCGGTCCCCAATCACAACGACTGGCTATACCAAGTCGACATCAAAGAAGACCCTCAATGGAACTTGGATCTTATCACGGTCGCGGTTTGGAAGCCCGGCAAACATGAGAGTATTTCCCGTATGCAATTGGCTCAATTCGTTACGACCCGCCGTATTCCTGAGACTACCCCAAAGACGGTAATACCATGACAACGCGGGTGAATGGTCGAAAGCTTCCATCGGCAGCTAGACGCTCTGGCTATACACTGCTCGAGTCCCTGCTCGCTTTATCTTTGCTTTTGGTCTTAATGGGTACTGTCATTACGGCGACTAGCCTTTTCATGCAATTTCGCTCGCAAGCAGCTGATCGAATTCTTCCGGCTTTCTCAATGACGAGTTTATTGGAAGATATTGGCAGTGATTTGCGGTCAGCGGAAGGATACACAACGGAAGACTATCGAGAATTCGATGCTAGCCAGTCCGACGTGTTCGATATGCAGATCGGAGAACGAGTACTGAACATTGACATCGGTCGTTTGGGAAGTCGAGTTCAATTCGTAGGAAACGAAAGTGCTTTTGTGGTAGTGAGACTCGGCAGCAATTCTAGGTTTTACGAGGCAAGCTCCCCGTTTTCGGCCCCCCGACAATCAATTCTGTGGATCGGTCCCGATAGCAATGAGGTTCGCTTGGCGACACACCGCTCTGGGAAGCAAACGCTCGAACATACGATTCAACGCCCGACGAAATCGCCTGGACTCGTACGAATGGAACTAGACGTCAAGAATCAAGTGACTTCGGCGAATTCCATCGAAGAGGTTTCTAGAATTGCATTTCGCTACTTCGACGGTCGAGTTTGGCATTCAAAGTGGAATAGTGATCTGAAAGGTAACCGGCTACCGCACGCTGTTGAAATCATCCTTGAGCTTAAAGAGGGACTCGCCTCGCCTTTTCGAACCGTCGTTTGTATTCCCGCCGGCACCTCCAGTTTTTTTTTGGCGGAGACTTTGGATACCAAAATTGTTGGTGCGAAACCAACTGCTGCGATTGTTCGACAGAATGAAATTCCATGAAACATAGTCCAGTAAGGAGTAACACCAAGTCATGCAAACGAGCCGACAGAAGACGTGGGATCGCATTGCTATTTGTACTCGTCGTTGTCGCAGCATTAAGCTTAGCTGTATACAATTTTACCAGAAAATCGGTGTCGCTTCTGGAGGCGAGCCGTGCCCACATCGACATCGTCAAACAACGTCTATTAGCTGAGTCGGCTATTTCGGTGTCCCTAGCACGGATCAAGAAAGGAAATCTTGACCAATCAAATCCGGTTCGCTATGGCCAGGAAGACTCTGGTCAAGTCACGAGCCATATTATTAACCTTGAATTCGATAACGAACGCATGGGTCACTTTGCCGTTGTTCGTCGAATACCGCATCCCGGCTCAGAACCGGAGTTCGGAATGCAAAACGAATCAGCAAAGATCAACCTCAACGCATTAGCGTCCTCGGAACGCAACCGTGAGCAGATTGTATCCAAATTGATGTTTACCCCAGGCATGTCCGCACCTATTGCCGATGCGATCGCCAGCAGATTCCTGGCGACCAGAGATAAAAACCATGAAAACTCTCCGACGTTGGGGATGCCCAGCCATTCGCCTAAACTACAAGATCTTTCTAGTCTTCTGACGATTCCAGGAGTGACGCCTCACCTTCTCTTTGGTGAGGATCAAAATCAAAATGGACAATTGGATGATAATGAGAATGATGGCTCACAAAACCCGCCTATGGACAACGCAGACGGACAGTTGGATGCAGGATGGTCATCCGAGTGGACGGTCACAGGGGCCGAGAGCAACCTTCGACACGATGGCACTGCCAAGATAAATCTGAATCAACCGAACCTCGCCATGCTCTACGATGAATTGTCCGCAGAATGCGGCGATGCCCTCGCTCGGTTCGTTCTGGCTTGGAAAGTAGGATCGCCCCAGTACTTTGATGAAAGTCCCGAGTCACTGGAGCAAGCTCGTAAGAGTTCCGAGTTAGAAAAGGAAAACACTTTCGAAGATCGTCTACGGGAACAGCTTGGCGGCAACTCGGACGCAACGAAGATCGGCAGCGACAATTCGAACTCGCGAAACGGCATCGGACTTAGCAACAAAGGCCGAAGGCTTCGTTCGTTATTCGATCTAGTAGGTTGTAAGGTTCAGGTTTTTATTCAAGCGAAAGACGTGGTTCTGGTCTCGCCGTTTTCGAGCGATCCAGCCAGCCTTCACCGCTTGATTCGAGATTGGGAAATGAGAACCACGACCAATCACCAGCCTACCCTCGAAGGTCGTATTGATATAAACCAGGCGTCACTCACCACACTGAGATCGATTGATGGAATGACCGAGTCGCAAGCCAACTCTATCGTCAAAATTCGCGAGCGATCAGATATCTCCAGCAAGGAATTCTCAACAGTTGCGTGGCTGGTTTCTCGTGGCTTGCTGACCACATCTCAGCTTCGCCGGATAGGTCCCGAAATCACTACCGGTGGCTGTGTATTTAATGGCTACGCCATTGGGCAGCTTTCAACCAGTCGAACGGCAACGGCCATCTTTTTTACCATTGATGCTCGTCAAACAATTAATCCAATCACAAGGCACGTGGACTTGCCCCCATTACAGTACCATGAGCGGCTGCGCATCGGGATCGCCAAATGACATACACTAGGAATCCGTCGATGGACAAACGCGATAAAGCTCCTCAAGCGACGTCACCCCGGTCGCTACCAAATGCCATGCGGACTGCCTGAGTGTCTGCATGCCATCCTGGATTGCGGCCTGTTGCAACATATCAGCGGAAGCGTTTCCCAGACAGAGTTCGCGTACCTTTGTAGTGTTGATCATAAGTTCGAAAATGGCTTGGCGACCGGCATATCCAGTCCCGTTGCATACTCGGCACCCGACAGGCTTGAAAATCGTTTCGGGTTCGACAATACTGACACCAGATGGAACCTCGACTTGTTTGCGATCAACCGCACAACGGCATTGTGTGCACAACCGCCTAATCAACCGTTGGGCCATGACGGATTCCAATGTACTGGCCACGAGATAGGGCTCAACGCCCATATCCACAAGCCGAGTAATCGAGCTGGCAGCGTCATTCGTATGCAACGTGCTCAATACCAGATGCCCGGTCATGGAAGCTTGTATCGCGATCTTGGCTGTTTCCGTATCGCGGATCTCGCCTATCAGGACGACGTCCGGATCATGACGCAATATGCTTCGCAATCCGTGCGAAAACGTTAATCCAATTTCCGAGTGAACTTGAATCTGGCTGATCTGACGAAGCTTATATTCAATCGGATCTTCGATGGTCATGATTTTGATATGAGGTGATCGTATTTCCGCCAAAGAACTATAAAGCGTAGTTGTTTTACCGCTGCCAGTTGGACCAGTCACGAGTATCAGTCCGTGGGCTCGACGAATCAGGCTGTTCCACGTCCTACGGATCGACTCAGGCAATTGCACTTTGTCCAGACCTAGGCCTGCTTCCGAACCGGATAGCAATCGCAGAACTACACTTTCGCCGAAGTGCGTTGGAATGATCGAAACACGCACATCGAGTTCTCGGCCCTTCAGATTCAAATGAATACGCCCATCTTGAGGCAGGCGTTTTTCCGCGATATTCAACTTTGCCATGATTTTAATACGGCTAATAATCGCCGCTCGGAATCGCTGAATCTCGTTTGGAACCGATTGCTCGTGTAGAACCCCATCGATTCGAAATCGCACAATCAGATCCTGCTTTTCAGGCTCAATGTGGATGTCGCTGGCTCGCTGTGCAATCGCTTCGACAATCAATTCGTTGACTAGTTTAATGACGGACGAGGCCTTCGACTTGTCATCAATTTCTTCGAACCCCGCCGCACAAAGTTCTTCCGCTTCGTCGTTCGAGATGGCCACGAGGTCCTGGACAGTACCACCGCCTAAACCAAGACATCGATGCAAAGTTCTTTTGATCAGGTCCGAACTTGCCAGAACCGTCTCAACTGGCCACGGACTATCTGCATGGAGCTGGTCGATCGCATCGAGCTTTAGTGGGTTGGCGATGGCGACAACACATGATCCATTCTTTTGTTCGATGGGCAACATCGTTTCGCGGAACAAAAGTTGACTTGGAAAGCGAGCGATCAATTCCGAGTCCGGAAAAAAACCGTCCAAATCAAAAAACTGCATTCCATAATGAAGAGCTAGATTTTCAGCGTCAGTGATCATTGATGATCCTATTCTCCGTTTCCATTTTTCGCCCAAGGTACGTCGGCACCAAAACGACATCAGGCAGGTTCGCGGGCGAACCTGCCTGACGCCTCACTTCGATTCCTAAATGATGGTTATTGCAGAATCTGCTCAAAGGGTTGGATTGCCGCGCCGCCAACAGCGCCTACCGCAGGTAATGTTATAGTACTGTCGACTACCACTCCAGCAGCCGTCCCACTGCTACCATTTGGAATGATCAACTCAGGATGATCAAACGGTTTCCTTTGAAAGCGGACACGTTCATCGGTCAGGCTTTTGAGGAATGCCACCAGGTCTTGTACCGCAGCAGGGTCTCCTTGTAACGTAGGTATTCCATTAACTAATTCGTCGAGTTCTGGGTTCTCGTAAAAATCAGAACCTCGCACGTAGAATTGGACAGCCTCGGTTAGCGTTCTCGTACCACCATTATGAAAGTACGGCCCTGTTAATTCAATGTTGCGAAGCGTTGGCGTCTTAAAGGCACCATCGTTTGCAATACGGGCACCCGGAGGAATCGTAATTGCTTGCCCAATATTTTTTCCAGCTATCCGTTGCGCGACATAAGCTAGTGGTCCAAATACAGGGTGAGATGCACCGACCCCCAAGTCTTCCAAAGTTTTGCGAACACCGATATTGTAGAAGCCAGCATCGTAGTGTGCGATGGAATGTTCCATCTGCATATTCTCTATCAACACAGGTGTGACACCGCGTAAAAAACTAACCGTCGCGCCGGCAAACTCCGAACCATGATGGCATAAAATACATTTACCTTCGTTTGAAAATATTTTCAATCCCCTTTTTGCACTAGCGCTTATTGCATTTACGTTCCCGCTCGCAAACGCATCGTAGGGTGATTGGTCAGACACCAATGTCGACTCGTACAACATGATGGACAAACCCCAGAATAGTGAAAAGTTTTTTTCCATGTGGGTAAATCCGTCTGTCGGCAGAGGTGACGACCACCATTCAGGTATAAATGCATCGCGAATTAGCTGCCCGTAACTCAATGCAATTCCAGTCGCAGCACTGTCACCGACAAAATCCCCCAAGACGCTATCTGACTGAGCCACTTTCTGAAGAGCGAGTGGTCTCAAAGAGAGCATTTTTCGGCCAAGTTCCGGAAAGGTCTTCGCGTTCCAACTCATCTCAACGTCGCTCAGAGAGGGTCCTACAGCTTGGGACGCAGCAGATCCATTGTTCAGCAAAATTTTAGTCGGGACGAGAAGGTCGGAAGCTGCCGCTGTTGGGGTCGCTAAAGTCGTGACTCGTTTGAGTACTCTTGCGTCCGGATCGAGATCCCCAAACGGATTTACACCGTTAAAATAGTGATTTGCCCGTCCGTCCCAAAAGAGACGGTCGTGAAAGATTGCGTTGATAGTCGTCGGACTACTGCGCCCAGTTGCCTGCCGAGCATTCGCACCACCAACCTGATACACGGGGTCAAGAACAAGAACACCATCTTCGGTTGCGTTGCCAGCGGTAATAGCAACGAAATCTTTCTTCACAACTCCTTGAGAACCAACAATACTCATCGTGTCACTTAGGACCTGATTGTTTACTCGATCCCCAGTCGGATTGGCCACCTTGTGAAAAGGAAACGCAGTTGCCATCAGCGTTTGGTTAGAACCGGAGAAGCTTGCTAAAGCCGCAGCGTGAAGCTCGGCCTGGCCAGCACGCTGTGGACCAAACGCACCTTCGGAAGCGCCTGGGGCAAGCGTGTTTACAAATCGATTGTCGACACCGGCATTGAAGTGGCAAGAAGCGCACGCAGTACGTCCATCACTCCCAGCCTGCATGTCCCAGAAAAGTGCTTTTCCCAGAACAATAGCCTTATCCCGGTTGAGTACAAACGAGTCTAAATCCTTTGGCAAGGGCACTTTAAG
>CAMDKL010000160.1 GCA_945900945.1 Pirellula staleyi DSM 6068 | reverse complement strand
GAACGGTGGAGCGTCCGGATAGTTCCCCACCATTGCATTCAATGAATTTTAGACAATGAAAAGTCCAAGGCCTGTTTCAGCCGTCGATCCAAATTCGAGTGTGTTGAGCCACGCGCATAACGCATTGCAGGATTGGCAATCTCGGTAGGACAGTCGATTCACGTGAAATAACTAAGCTTCAAATCACCTTTAGGCATGGCAGCCAACAAGAAACTTCCGCGTGAACCGACTGTCCCACCCAGAAGTGGGTTCGTTGGTACGTTTTTATTGGCCGGTTGCATAACGTATAGAACGGTCGTCAGTTAGAACGGTCGTCCGTCATGAGATTGTTCCATAGCAGATTACGGTTACTGTTCAGCCCAAATTTCTTTCATTTCCAAGACGAAGCCAACAAGTACGGATTCCCCATAGACTAAAGGTGGGGCGTCTAATACCTGGGGTGCATTGCTTGGCGTGTAGACGTGGACCGTCCGCGAGAACGGGTCGATTAGCCATCCTAGCTTGATTCCGTTCGAAACGTATTCGTCCATCTTAGCTTGGAGAATAGACAGGCGATCCGACGGCGAGAGCAATTCGATGACGAAGTCAGGGCATATGGACGCAAAGCGTTCTCGATCTGGTTTTGGCACTGATGCCCAGCGGTCTGACGATATCCACGATGCGTCAGGGCCACGTTTCGCGCCATTGGGCAGCGTGAACAGCACCGAGGAGTCGAAGCTCTTGCCACCCAATTTCTTGGACCAATTCCCAAGCTGAACGCAGATCAACAAATTTCGATTCGCACTCTCCGCTCCAGTTGGCGACATAATCTCAATCTCTCCGTTCGACGTCTGCTCGACTCGCAAATCAGGATTGATCCCAACAAACTCGTCGAAAGATTCCTTCACACGAAACGGTGGAGGAGAGAACCAATACGGAACAGGTTCTTCGCAAATTTTGGACTTCGAGCTAGGGTTCATTCCGTGTCTCCATGGGAATAGCATAGGCATAACCAAGCAGAAGATCAATATTCGTAGGGCTAGTGCTCCATTGCCGGATCCCATTCCCAGATCGTTCGGTAAGCCCCAATCGTTTCAAAAAAATCAATCATGTTGGCATAAAACTCATTGTTTGCCAAAGTCGCGCTATCGCCAATCACAATGAGTTTTCGTTTTGCTCTGGTCAACGCTACATTCATCCTGCGTGTGTCTCCCAGGAATCCAATTTCGGCGATTGCATTGGATCGAACCAGCGTGATTAAGATCGCTTCCTTTTCCCGGCCTTGGAATCCGTCTACGGTATCGATCTCGATCGCCTTGAAGGGGCAATTCTGCCTAAGCCAGCGAACCTGGGCCGAGTAAGGGGCAATAATGGCAACGTCTTTGGGGGCGATTCCTGTGCTGCACAACTCGCGAACTTGCTGTAATATCCATTTGGCTTCTCGGACATTGAACCGGCTTTCGCCATCGATTTCTTGTTCTTCTTCCCAGCTAGCTCCGGCCGTATCGACAAAAGTTACAGGTGACTGAAGCATTTCAAGATGTGGCGGATCAACCAAATCCGTCAGCAGATGAGTTCGAACCGTTTCATCGGCTTGGAGACTCCCTCCGTAAAAGCACTGCGACGAATACTCCATGATGTCCTCATGCATTCGATACTGCACCATCAACTGTTTCGTTATTGTATCTCCATAGGTGTCGACCAAGCGTTCCATAAGACTAACAGCAAACCCCTGTTCCGAGGCTTCGGCGGAAATAATTGTTGGTGGTAGTTGGCAGTGATCGCCGGCAAGTACAATGCGGTCAGCGCGCAGGATAACAGGCCAGCTTCCTGGTTCGGTACTTTGGCAGGCTTCATCGATTACCGCCAAACCAAAATCACGGCATCCTAGTACGTCAGGATCGAAGTTAGTGGTCGCGCAAATTACGTCCGCTCGATCGAGAATACCGGCGATGATTTGCCTTTCGTAGACTTTTGCGTCGTCCCGCAATCGTCGAGACTCCTGGCGCAGATCGCTGCGTTCACCTGGCATCGGTTTGGCTCTGGTAAACTTGCTGGCTTTCCTTGCTGCTTTCTCTGCTTCACGCACCATTTCGCCAACGACTTTCATGGCTGGATCCGCTTCCACCAGAGCGTCAAGTGTGTAGGGCTGCAATTCTTCTTGGACACGAGCAGGATGTCCGATCCGGACGACGCGAACCCGAATCGCAACCAATTTTTCCAATAAATTATCGACGCCTGTATTGCTGGGAGCACACGCTAGCACCTTGGACCCTCTCAAGACTGCTTGCCGAATCAATTCAACGACCGTTGTCGTTTTGCCGGTGCCTGGCGGACCATGAATGATCGCGATGTCGCGCGCCGACATGGCAAACTCGATCGCTTGTCGCTGAGATGCATTAAAATGCTGTTCCATTTCGAGAGCTAATGGGGCACAAAATCGAGGCTCTCTCGCACCGAGAAGAATATCACGCAATTGTGCTACTCTACTTCTTGCATTTTGCACGGAGTTCAAGGCGGTAAGCTGTCGGTTTCGTGTGATCTCGTCCATGGAGAGGTCCAATCGAAACCGGTCTCCCTCAGGCCAATCATCAAACGCAACTTCAATCGAGCCAATGCCTTTGCTGCAAACTATTCCGTATCCACAGTCCCCCTCGGTCGACTCCTCCGAAGCGATCACAGGTGAGCCAACACGAAATCGATTCCAAGGCAAATCAAGGGTTCGGTTGCGTTTTGTAAAAGTAACCAAGAATCGACCTCCGAGTCCCATTCGATGGTCCGATATAGCAAGATCTAACAAAGTGTCGCCACGCGCCTCAGCATTCTTTTGAGATCGAACCTTTCGCCGCTCAATCATGCGTTTCCGCTCGGCATCGGATTCCATGTCTAACCAACAGCGTAGTTGTTTAAAGTGCTCTTCGAGTTGCTTCGGCATTGATGGTTAGGCTCTTAACCGGTTCCAGATGAGTCATAATACGTTTTGGGATTGTAGCGTTCCACAACTTGTTGACACAGCCCGAAATTGGCAGTGCACATTACGAATCAATTGGTTGGTATACTGTAAGCCATATGGAGCTACTTTTCGTTCACCTAACGTTCGAGGGAATAATTGTGACAATGTTGAACAAATCCTTTCTCGCTTCCGTTGCAATTACCTTGATTGCAGGAACTGCGGCGTTGGCCCAAACGCCTTCAGCAAGCAAGCTTTACGAATTGCGATCTTATGTCTCTGAACCGGGGCGTCAATCCGATGTGCTCAAACTCATTTCAGACGGTAGTGTTCCGGTAATGAAGAAGCACAACCTCACGCTCGTCGGTGCATGGACGGCGATCGATCCCAAAGATGAACGTGTTTTTGTGTTGGTGAGCCATAAAGACAAATCTTCGTGCGATGCCGGCTGGACGGCCTTTCAGAATGATGCGAGTTGGAAGGAAGTTCTTGAAAAGTCGGTCGTTGACGGAAAAAAGCCTGTCAAATCTTTTGAACGTGTTTTCTTGACCGTTAACGATTACAGTCCTGCATTAGACGGGAAGCAAGTTGGGAACCGCGTTTTCGAATTGCGAACCTACGTTGCGACGAAAGGCAATCTCGCAGCTCTCAACGCTCGCTTCAAGAACCATACCATTAGTCTCTTGAGTAAACATGGAATAACCAACATTCTTTATTGCTCGGTACTTGAGGGAGAAAAGCTTTCGTGCGCTAAATTGCTGGAAGCCGTTTCTCCTGTCGACAAAGGGGCAGCTGATTTGGATGCTAATTTGCCAGCAGCAGGGAATAGCCTTGTTTACATCATTGCCCACGCATCACCCGAGGCTGCCAAAGTATCTTTTGGCAAGTTCGGAGCCGACGAGGAGTGGACCAAAGCCTACAAAGCTTCCGAAGCGGCTGCAGGTGGATCTTTGACAGTCAATAATGGGGTCAAGAGCTTGTTTCTCAAGCCAGCTACGTTTTCGCCGATCCAATAGGCAGCCGATGTCCAACCTAAGCGAAAGCACCCCCGATCGCGGTCGGCATGCGGTTGTCGCAGTCATTATTGAGCAGTCACGATTTCTGGTGATCCGACGATCCGAATTCGTTCGGGCACCTGGATTGCTCTGTTTCCCTGGCGGAGGAATCGAGATAGATGAAGATTTTGAATCCGCGATATGTCGTGAATTGTCCGAAGAGTTGGGGCTTCAAATAGTTGCTTCTCAACATATTTGGACTTCGATGACTCGGTGGGGTACTAAGCTTGAATGGCTGATTTGCAAACGTGACCCGCAAAGCATTCCTATCCCTGCTCCCGAAGAAGTAGCCGAAGTGCATTGGCTATTCGAAGCTGATCTTCGCGATCGCACTGATTTATTGGGAAGTCTTCCGGATTTTTTCGCTGCCAAAGATGCAGGGGAATTTCAATTGCATTCGTAGAGTGACGGTCCATCTAGTGTCCAATACAATTCACTTTGAACCGTTGAGCACTAGTCCAACTTCCGCAGCCATTGGTAGCGGAACGGCGCGAGCCAATTAGTACTCGCATTGTGTTTCCGTGAACCGGTGGGCGCTAGCCCCGGGCCCGAATTCGCTAGCGCATTCGCTTAGTACCAAGCCCGCGGTTAGCGACAAAGATTTAAAGTCAGTGCCCTTTGGTTGGCGGCAGCTCAGAATGCACCGCCACCACCAAACCCGCCTCCGCCACCACCTGCTGCACCGCCTCCTGCACCGCCACCTCCAGCGCCGCCACCTGTGAGCCCGCTACTTCCGGTAAATGTATTGAAGGTGCTAACAGAGACAATATCGGTGAAATTGGGTTGTGGTGCGACATACACGTATCGTCGATCCCCCGAAATCACAGCCGAAGCCGACATAAATGCACCTTCAGGGATGACCGTGATAACAGGTCGATAACCCACGACGCCCCGTCCAATGAATGGGAATTGGCCGTTTCTGCCTCCATTGCCATTTTGACCGGCTGCATAGGTCGCTAGCAACCGCTGGTAAGCTGATCCAGAACCCGAATCGCTATTCGGAATCGCCTGCGCCAGAACAGCGCCTGCCTCCACCATGCGCTTCTGAACCCTCGCCAACTGAGCATCGACAATAGGTTCCTTGCGATGACCGCTCTTTACTTCCGCAACCACTATAGAATCGTTTTGGATTGGCACTTGATGCTGTACTACTTTTTGATTGGGTGTTCCATAATCGGTCAGCAGATTTATAGTAACCTTGCCACCAGCGACTTCGCCCCAAACCTGTCGGATATGAATGCGGTATTTGCCAGCATAGCCATTTGCACAAACGTAGGTTTCAGAAAAACCGTCTTTGCTTGGTTTATCGAGCGACGAACCGTCCGTTAGCAACAATCCACCGCTCAAAGTGCGTGTATTATTCTTATCGCAAATCGTACCGGTTGGCTCTTCGACTTCGATGTCGATGTCCGCATCACCGGTCCAAACAACGCGAACCACAAGATCACGCAAGAGAGCTTGCTTCAACTCTTGTTCAAACGCGTAGGCTTTCATCGTTTCTTTTGAATTGCTGAGGCGAATATGCGATGCCTTGGCCGCAAGCATGGCTTTTTCTATAAGCTTGACATGATCGTCCGGCCAAGCTTGGCTCAGAATACCAGTACAAGTCCATTGAATACCTTCCTGGTCGCCGATCTCCAAACTAAGCTCCAACCCGCGTTCGAGGGGTTCGGTGAGCATAGGATTTGAGCGGTACGCGTCATGGAAAACACCCAGTGCCTCCTTCTTCATTCCTTGCCCCGCCAAGTACTTACCGATCTTGACCGAGGCATCGACATTACCTCCGAAGTCGATACTTGAGAGCAAAACTCTTCGGATTTCTGAACCAGGATATTCGCACCCTTCCATGGCAGTGCTGAGCGCTTGATACATCCATCCAGCAGGAAGTGTCTTGCGCATCACATCGCCAATGGTGTCAATTACTTCCTGAAAGTGCTTTCGCACCTCTGCATCCTTATTTGCTGCAGCTGCCCTTTTGGCTTGCCCCATCTTGCTAACAACCCAACTGGAAAGAGCCGCTTCTGCAATGAGACGCTCACCCCCTTCGCTTGCTACCAATTGCTCAACGAGTTCTTCCGGCGATTTGAATGGTGCAGACTTGTCGGTCGTGGACTTGGAAGGCTGGTCGTTGACATCCATCATGCCACCCATACCGCCGCCCATACCGCCCATGCCACCGCCCATACCACCCATGCCACCACCCATGCCACCACCCATGCCGCCGCCCATACCGCCGCCCATCATGCCGCCGCCCATGCCACCCATCATGCCACCCATCATGCCACCGCCGCCGCCACCCATCTGCGAGATAGGGACAACAAGGTCACCGACCGGATAAACTCGAACCACGTTAGCAGACGTTTTCTTGCTCGTAATTCGCATCACCTCGTCTTCGATAACGTAGGTCAATTCCAGCGGCTCCAAGATCAACTTCAATGCCGATCGGAACGAGACGGGAGGAAGATTCAACGTCACTTGTTCGTCCGGTGTAATGTTCTCTTCTTCAAGAGCCTTGTCATCAATCACAATCGGAATTTCGTATTGCGATGAGAAAAATTTCATGACTCCCGATAGCGGTTGTGCATTGAAGTTCACGTCGCCACGCTCGTTGAGAGCACGATAGATTTTTCGTTCCGATTCTTTTCCACCCGACAAGTCGATCGAACCATAACGCTCCAGACGGCGAGCGCTCAACGCTTGCCAAACATCTGCTGGCGGATAACGAACAGGTGGTTCATCGACGAAAGGAATGAGTAGTTGTTCGTTCAAGTAAAGCGAATCCACAAATGCTCTACTCCTCGCCCTGACGGCATTCATGATTAGTGAATGATTTGAAGCCATGTTCGACTCAATATTCGTAACACGGTCAATGACCGACTCACGATCGATCGCTGTAATCTGAGGTGCAATCTCATCGTTGGCCTGAGTAAACAACTGCTGAGCCATCAACGAATTGTATCGTTCGACCAATTGCTGTACCGTTGAATTGCGTCGTTCTGTTTCCGCAAGCAACCGTTTCGATGCAGACTGGCTAGACTGAACCGATTCCGTTCTCGAAAGCTGCTCCTTCAGAGTCACTTCGGCACGAGCAGCGGACTGAATGGCTGATGCGATCTTGGAATCCAGGCTAGTTCGGCCGGATGCATCCAGATCAGGCGATCGCCTGATCTGATCCTGCAAAGCCTTGAGTGACACCTTGGTGGAGGACGGGTCCCTACTTTTTGTAGCTGCACTTAACTCACTCTTTACATAAGCTTCCAATTGCTGAGCCTTGACACGTCGTAATCCCTCATCCTCAGCCAACAAACTACTAGCATTGGATAATTCGCTAAAAGGGTCGCTGTTTAACGAGAAAGCCGAGGGTGCAGAAGGAATTGCTGAATCCAATTTGCCAGGATTGTCGGAGGGTTGAAACGCAGCCGCAGGTGCAGGTTTCGGGTCGTCGCCGAACGGGTTGCTCGTCGACGGTATTTTTGGTTCTCCTACGACGGGTGCGACTGGAGTTGAAGGTGGATCAGCGAAAGGATCCTCTGGTACTTGTGCAGATATAAACTTCACTATTCGAGGCGAAGCACTAGGACTATTCACCGGCTTGGCTGGCTTCTTCGTTAGTTCGGCTGCATCCAAAATGTTCTGTGCAGACAAATTGTTTGGCGATCGCTTCATCGCCTCTTTCGCAATATTGATCGCTGCACTCGTATCCCCAGAATTTAAAGCAAATCTAGCATCCTTGACTAGCTGATCCGATGAATTGGCAAGAACGAATCCCAGCTCCTGCAACGCTTCAGAACCTGGCGTTGGCATCAACAGCCCTGCATTCGGAACGGCTTTGGCCACAACTTGGACTAGGAACGCAAAGTCGGGATTCGACGGTTCACTCTTGAGATCCCAACGCATCGAATTCGAACGGCCACCGACAACGCCATCCAACTGCAGACTGCCTTCAATCCGTTCTTCGCTGAGATTTCCAACGACAATGGAATCGCGATCAAAACGCAGGGGTGGTAACTGTCCTGGCAGGTATTGAGCCACACCATTGGGCCAAATCGACTTGGTAGGCCAAAAAACGGGTTCCAACGCCGCCTTGGCCAAATTGCCGCCAATCTGCTGGCAAGTCGCATCGGTAATTGCCTGTCGCACAAAAATCTTCCCACCTGTGTGGTTGGAAAGGATTGAAAGCAATTCGCAGTCGGTTTTAGGACCGATTGCGAGCGAGTTGATGCTGGTTCGTGTCTCTCGCATTTCGCTAATGAGCGATTCGAATTCGGCAGTGTTCAAAAGGTTGCAAAGATGCATTCCATCACCGATGTATACGATGCTGGTGTCCGGCTGATTGCCTAGCTCTCGGACTGCCGCTCGAAATGCGGCCGCGAGATCAGTAGTGCCTAGCGGAATCCTCATGCTTAGATTCTTAAATCCCTCGACCAACGTTTGGCTAGTAGGTGCCGAAGCGGGCGAAAGCACAATTGTCTCCACGTCGCATGCAAGCAAACTCACAATCGACTTCGTAGGCAATGATTTGACGATCGATTTTGCGATCTCAATCGAATCCAATCGGAAGTCACCATTCTGTGAGGCGGATGTATCAACCACGACCGCAACACGCGGCGAATTTTTCGCAACAAACTCTTGCGTTGGCATCAAACTCAACGCAAAAAGGGTCTTCCCCTCGTCTTGATAAGTGACCAAGCGATTACTCTTCGCATCAGTTGCCAAGGCCGTGAGGCCTGTACCAACCACCAATCCCAAGCCCAAAACGGACGACAAGGAGGCCAAAAAAAGCTGCTTTTGGGTCTCTGAAAAACTAGACTTCGACATGGTGATTCGCTCCGATTTGGCTCGAACGGGGGTGTGGACGAAAGACATAAATCTACCGACTACGAAAATTGACATTGGAAATTAGACTACGGCTCAGGATACGTTGCCCCTGACGATATCTCTAATCGTATTTCTGATCCATGCTGTTTGCCATCAAAAAACAGACCAAATCTAACGATTATCAATCCTCATGCAGCCATCGAAGCCCGAACAACCCTTCCAACGAAGCAATATCCGAACCAAACGAAAGAATTTTTCCTGGTTTTCTCGAACATGCAAAAAAACACAATAAATTGCATATACAGCCAATCCGATACTCACGCGCAGTTTTAGCAATTCAGAGCGTTATGCAACCGTAAACTGCGCAGCCTATGCAAGATCGAACACGAAACGGTAGCAGCGTGTCTCGCGGGTGAGAGCCGCAAAACTAGAAAATTCGTCAATATCCCCCCAATCTCCTCAATCCGGCCCAGTCGAAAACCCGATGACTTCGACAGAGATTTTAGTAAAGCTTCGATGATCGCTGGGGTTTTCTGTATGCGTCGAACAACCAATGGCATGAAAAATGTCGCCTGGATATGGGTTATGGTGGCAACCCTTACTGTTTCCACTCCTTGCCTTGGACAGGAAGATGCGTTCGAGGAATTGACACCCAAGGCGCAGCCCAATGTTTTCGAGAGACTATTTGGGACCACATCAAATCAGGCAAGCCTAGTTCCAAAACCAAAAGCCAAAGTCCCCACATCAACCACAGCCGGTCGGACGTCGCGGTCCGGCTTTCTTGTCCCTTTAAAATCCTTTTCCAGAGCGTTTCGAGGTCCTTCCGAGTCGGAAGACACTATGGAAGCCGAAGAAGCTAGCCCTCCCCGTTTGATCCTGCCTCGCGTTCCAAGGGAGCCCTTTTGGAATCTACCAAACGTACAAGAGCGCCGCGAACTAGACACCGTTGATCTTCGTGTCGAAAAGACGACACCCGTGATTCAGCCACCAACTACCTACCCACGTAATCCTCCCATTGAAGCAAATAGTTCGCCCATTGTTCATTCCGAGTCATCGAAAAGATCCGCAAATTCCTCGTCAGGCTCCACGCCTAGAATCTTCAGCTCGAAGTCCGTAACTGCCGGTAACTCTAAACGCCCGGTGCCGGAAATCCAAATTGAATCCAATTCGACCTCTCGACGGACCGCAGCAGAACTGACTGTCGTCGAAATAGCGGCGCCGAATCAATTCGGTATGTCAAATCGAGAAAAATCAAACACCAAGACGGGTAAGGGTTCGGGTTCATCACTTTCAAGAACGCAAGACGAAAAACGGCCCGAACCGAAAAGTCTCGTTGATCTGGGGCAAACGTCGGACAAAGCGACGGCAACTCTCACGAATGCGACAAACCGAGAAAAAGTAAACAGCCAATCGATTTCCGAGCCGTTAAATGAACTGCCGAAAATTTCCCGATCCAGCAACGGTAACCCATCCAAACACGAAACCAAAAACAAAGCTCTTCCCCCGCCGAGTGCTTCAGCCATACCGACAACGATCGCAGCGCCACTGCTTCGTCGCGAGATGAGCACTCCCGGAGTCAAGGTGACGGTGAATGGCCCAATTTCGATTTTGGTTGACGAAGAGGGTAGTTACGAGATCGTAGCTAAAAATGAGGGGACTGAGCCCTTGAGCGGATTGATAGTCCGTGTGGCTGTTCCGCAACAAGTTGCGATTGGAAATGTTGCCGTTACCGATGGCGTTGCGCATCCGGACAACGATCAAGGCGGCAATTCAATTATTTGGGAACTTGAGCATGTTCCTGGCGGTAGCTCCAAAACCGCAACCATGATGCTGAAATCGCCGAAGCCTGAGCACTTTGCGTTGGGCGTTGAGTGGACGGTTCTACCGCAAACCGCTGAAATGAAAATCGAAGTTCACCAACCACAACTGGCAATCGCCCTTGAAGGTCCTTCGGAAGTTACTTTCGGAAGACCTCAGATGTACCGCATCCGCGTCCGGAACACAGGAAATGCCGACGTCAAAGCGGTCTCGGTTGTCATGTCCGCAGAACCCTATGGCGCGAACCAATCTGAAATTGGCGATGTTGCCGCTGGAAGCGAGCGAATTGTTGAAGTCGAATTGGCGTTCCAACAAGCTGGCTCTCTATCAATCGTTGCAACTGCGACCAGCGCGATTTCGAAACTAGAAGTAAAAAGTGCAATCGATGTTCAAGTTCGACAATCGGAATTAATTGCGATCTGGTCAGGGCCCACTGAGTTCTATCAAGGAAGTGTTATCGACTATGAATTAGAATTGTCCAACGTCGGATCCATTTCGGCGACGGAAACCCACTGTATGATCCAGTTGCCAGCGGGGGCGGATGTTATTTCGTTACCTCCAGGCGCTGTCCGTAATGGCGAATTCATTAATTGGGAAATCAATAGGATCGATCCTCAGTCAAAGCTGACCGTCCCACTCCGATTGACCATGTCCAAAATTGGTATCAACCAACTTGTTTTTACGGGCCAATGCAGTTCTGCTTCCGAAGCCAAAGCGGAATTCAAAACCAATATTGACGCCATCGCAGACTTGCATTTGACGGTGATTGACCCTGCTGCCCCGGCGCCCGTCGGGCATCCGGTTGTTTATGAGGTTGTCATTGCAAATCGGGGTAAAAAATTAGCGGCAGACGTAGAGGTTATCGCTCAATTTTCAGAGGGAATCGAACCCGTTCGAGTCGAGGGACACACCGGTCGCATCGTTCCCGGTCAAGCGATATTCAACTCGATTCCAAGCATTGGTCCCAACGACAAGTTGGTGCTGCGCATCCATGCAGAAGCGTCAAAACCCGGCGTCCACCGATTCCGGGTTGAGGTAAAGAGCAAAGGAAGTGATACCGATCTATTGGAAGAGGAATCGACTCGCTATTTGGCAACCAACCTCAAAGGCGACGGTCGCTAGCCCGGATTATTCACAGGGTGTTTTTTGATCAGCCGCTGGGCGTTACATCCGGGCTAGTGAAATACATCCATGTGCAGCTTGCACGCCGTGCAACAAAGCGATCGGCAAACTGAAAAGGACACTCCCCAATCTCTTTTTTGGAAACATAGAGACACTGAAGGCACAGCGAAAAGTTCGCCTAATTTAATGCTTTCTCTGCGATCTCTGTTACTCTGCGTTTAAAAAAGAGGTAATATCTTCGCATTGTACTTGCCTAATCAAATCCCTGCCGCCTCTTCCGGAAGGCCGATGGACAATTAGGACGTTGGGAAGGATAATGGAGTGCATGTCCCATCCGTTTCTCTCCCACCTGGACCCATTCCAAATGCTTCGAGCACTCGGTTCCTCCTTCTGTATGTTTCTGTTGCTTTCAAGCGTTAGCTTCGCTCAATCGAAAGCTCCAATGAAAGCGTTGATCATGGATGGTCAAAACAACCACGGTGCATGGCCTAAAACGACCATGATGGTAAAGAAGTATCTAGAGGACACAAAACGCTACTCGGTCGACATCGCTCGGACGAAATACACGATGCAAGGAGACGATCTTCTAGCAAAGTATCCGCTCAACGACGGCGTCGTTCGCGAAGCTAAGAAGAGTGCCGTCGCCGATCCAGATTACATACCTGATTTTTCCAAGTACAACGTAGTCATCAATAATTTTGGTTTCGGCGCTGCACCCTGGCCCGAGGCAACCAATGTCGCTTTTGAAAAATTTGTTTCCAACGGCGGGGGACTGGTTATCCTCCATGCCGCAGAGAATTGTTTTGGCGACTGGGAACAGTACAACAAAATGATTGGCTTGGGCGGTTGGGGAAATCGCACTGAAAAGAACGGTCCCTACGTTTATCTTGATGCCAATGAAAAAAAGGTAGTTGACAACTCGCCTGGCAAAGGCGGTAGCCACGGATCCCAACACGAATTCTCACTTATCGTTCGCGACGCAGAACATCCAATCACCAAGGGCCTTCCCAAGACGTGGCTTCACTCCAAGGATGAGCTATACGATCGACTACGCGGCCCCGCTCAGAACATGCAGATCCTCGCTACCTCGTTTTCTTCTAAAGCTCATGGTGGAACCGACCGCCACGAACCGATGATCATGACGATCGATTATGGCAAGGGACGGGTCTTTCATACTCCCATGGGACACGCGGACTACTCCATGGAGTGTGTCGGGTTCATAACGGTTTTGCTGCGAGGAACAGACTGGGCAGCAACTGGGACTGTCGTCGATACGACGATTCCAAGCGACTTTCCAAGAATCGACAAGTCATCGCAACGCAAGTTTGATTGAGAACCTATGGATCTGCAGCCAACTGCCTTAAAGCTCTCGGAGAATCGCTCCGTCGAAATTACCTGGAGCGATGGGAAAACCTTGAATTATCCCTTTGGTTTACTTCGCAATGCTTGCCCATGTGCGACTTGCCGGGAAAAAAAACGTGCAGAGGCTTCTAAACCTAAAGGGCTGCTTCAGGTGCTTTCCGCCGCTGAAACCGTGCCTTTAGCAGTAACTCAAATGCGGCCTGTTGGAAATTATGCCTACAACATCAATTTTTCCGATGGTCATAGCTCGGGTCTGTTTACAATGGATCTGCTGAGAGAAATCGGCAAGACAGCTCCATCCTAAGTTGTTGGTTTTTAGATGCGGCCCATACTCAACTATTTCGATCGTCGCAAACAACCCATGTTAATCAAGGAATGCGACGAACTCCTGCTGGTAGGATGGCGAGAATGGATCGCATTGCCTGAGTTTGGTGTAGACAGGCTACATGCAAAATTTGATTCGGGCGCAACCATGTCTTCGTTGCATGCGGAGCGAATCGAAGAATTTAAGCGAGGTAAGAACTCCTGGGTTCGGTTTTTCATCATGGGCGACCACGACGAAGAGGAAACCTCGTATCATTGTAATGCCAAGCTCATCGAGTATCGCAGTATCCGTTCTTCCAGTGGACATATCGAATCTCGCCCCGTGATCGAAACGATTCTCTACATCGCTGGTTTTCAGTGGTCCATCGAAGTAACTCTAAGCAATCGGGAGTCATTGGAGTGCCGAATGCTACTGGGAAGATCGGCCCTGGCCGGACGATGCTTAGTAGACTGCGGACGCTCGAATGTATTATCGAAATAGAGCCACGATGAACTCCACTGAGTTGATTGAAACGAAAACACTATGCTGGCATCTCGCCTGGTACCATAACCATCCAACCGACATTAAACTTGTCCGCGACCATGCCATAGCACGGTGACCAGAACGTCGTGCACAGTGGCATCTGTATACTGCCTCCTTCCGCTAGCGCATTGAACGCTTTGTCGGCTTCGTCTTCGGTTTGAACCGTCAGCGCAAGGCGAAAACCGTCGAACATGGATTTGTCATCGCAGCCACCCGATGCGATGGCGATGAACAGTAAAGACCGACAGATTGAAGAGCTGAAAACACGCGTTGCCGCACTGATAAAGCGGGTCGCGGAGCTTGAGTTGGCCTTAGCCAAAGCGACGAAAGATTCGTCAACTTCGTCCAAGCCTCCTTCAATTGATCTTGTCAAACCAAAGCCTAAAAAAGGTCCAGGTCGGCCCAAAAGCACAAAACTTGGTGCTCAGCCTGGTCACCAAAGGAATTTGCGTGAACCGCTGCCCCCTTAGCGAGTCGATGAGACATTTGTCTATGAAATCGACAGCATTGAAATCCAGCGATTGGGACTGTTGGGCACCGTTTGATACGCGACGTCCGGTTCCTGAGCGAAAAACATCCGGACCAGGCAACGAAAGCTT
>CAMDKL010000159.1 GCA_945900945.1 Pirellula staleyi DSM 6068 | reverse complement strand
CGAACGAATACGCACGGTCCGGGATGCGTCAATATGAACTCCTGTTTCTCCCGAGATGGTTTTCCAAGTGCAGGTTCTTGGGTTAGTTATGGGCTTGGCAGCCTCAACGAAAATCTGCCAACCTACATCGCGATTCAAGACGTGCGAGGCGAGCCACCCAATGGAAAATCCAATTGGGGGAACGGATTTCTACCCGCGCAGCACCAGGCCGTTACCATGTCGGCCCAACAGACACTCCGCAATCTCGCTCGTCCTGCCGTCGTTCGAACCGATGAGGAACAGGCAACTCGCGATTTCCTGCGACGGATCAACACGGAGCATGCGAATCTGCACCCCGAAAACGACGAGCTACACGCGCGTATCGCAGCCTATGAACTTTCAGCCAAAATGCAACTTGCTGCACCGGAGGTTAGCGACCTATCTCGCGAGCCACAATACGTTCATCAAATGTACGGTACTGACGATCCCAACCGACTAAAAGCTGCCTACGCTAAAAACTGCTTGCTTGCGAGGCGATTTCTTGAACAGGGAGTTCGATTTGTCAGTTTGTACTGTGCGTCGCGTGCAAGCTCAGTAGACGGCCTTCTTAACTGGGATGCGCACAAAACCCTTAAATCCGACTATGAGCGTCATCTACCGATCTTCGACCAACCCACGGCAGCTTTGCTCACCGACTTGAAGCAGCGAGGTCTGATGGAAAATACATTAGTCATCTGGTGCACGGAGTTTGGCCGGATGCCCATGCATCAGGAAGGGACAGTTGGTCGCGATCACAATCCCGATGCCTTTACCACTTGGATGATGGGGGCAGGGATCCAAGGGGGCAGGAGTTACGGTGCGACAGATGACGTTGGTCGAAGAAGCGTCGAAAACATTGCTACGGTATACGACTTCTATGCCACCGTCCTCCACTTGCTAGGACTAGATCACGAGAAACTGACCTACTATCACAACGGCGCCAAAAGACGATTGACGGACGTTCATGGCCATGTGCTCAAGGATCTTCTCATGGAACGCGAAGCCTAGCCAAATGAAAATCGTACTGTTCTTCCTAGCATTGGGCCAAATTGCATTTGCAAGCGACAAGGATGAGATTGCATTCTTCGAGCAGAAAGTCCGGCCGGTATTGATTGAGCATTGCTATCGCTGTCACAGTGAGAGCGCCGAAAAACTGAAGGGCAGCCTGCTGCTCGATTCGAAAGCGGGTTGGGAAAAAGGAGGCGAAAGCGGCTTGCCTGCGGTAGTTCCGGGCCATCCGGAGCAGAGTCCTCTGATCGCGAGCGTGCAACATATTGAACTTGATATGCCGCCCGACAAACCGAAACTTCCGGATAGGATCGTTGCGGACCTTGTGGCCTGGGTCAAGATGGGAGCGCCCGACCCTCGCGATGGGAAAATCGAAGCGAGACGCGGCGACAAATCGTGGTGGTCGCTACAACCGATCCCCGGCTCGCAACCGTTTTCACCCAAAGATCGCAGTAATTCCATTGATGATCTCGTCGAAGCCAAACTTGCTGAACAGGGCTTAGAACGTAGCCCTCCGGCCGACGCAAGATCATTTCTTCGACGCATAAGTTATGACGTTCTTGGTTTGCCGCCATCGCCGGAGGAAGTCGCCGATTTTGAATTTGCATTTGAGAAGAATGCAAATGAAGCAACCAAGCGGTTGGTCGACCGTTTGTTGGCTAGCCAGCACTACGGCGAGCGATGGGGGCGTCACTGGCTCGATGTGGTCCGCTTTGGTGAAAGTTTCGGTTTCGAGCGCAATGTGATCAACGACGAGATTTGGCCTTTCCGAGACTATGTGATTCAATCGATCAATTCCGATAAGCCATTCAATCAATTCATTTCTGAGCATATCGCAGGAGACATTGTCGGCAAAGGTCATCCTGACATCGAAATTGGAAGTGCATTCTTGGTTGCTGGGCCTTACGACGATGTTGGAAATAGCGATCCCGTCGCCGCAGCAAACATTCGAGCAGCTACGCTCGATGACCCTATCACCGCCACTAGCGGTGCCTTTCTGGGATTGACCATCCATTGCGCACGATGCCACCACCACAAATTTGATCCTATTCCGACGGAAGATTACTATCGAATCCGTGCGGCCTTCGAAGGCGTTTCGCATGGCAAACGGGCGTTGGTGACGGCCGAACAACAGCAAGTATTTTCCGATGCGATGACGCCATTGAATCAGGAAAAATCCAAGCTTAACGCTCAACGCAAAGAAATCGAGAAGGGAATTGCGGCGAGAGCCAAGCAGTTGATTGAGCCGCCGACACGTCCCAAGATAAATGTCGTTTTGACCGAAGAATCATTTCCAGAAGTCGAAGTCCGTTACTTGAAGTTTGTCATGCACGCGAGCACAAGTAGTTCCAAGTCGGCGGTCAATTCACGCCTGACGGAGTTCCAGGTTTGGACGGACGATCCTGAGCCTAGCAATGTTGCCCTTTCGTCAAAGGGAACTACTGCGGTAGGGGCACGCTCGACTGTGGCAGAAGATTTTCTGGAAGCTTACGGGCCTCAGCTCGCAATCGATGGAATCTTGGGAGAACAATGGTTTGTCGGTTCGCCCGCCGTTCTGCGATTGAACTTTGCCAAGCCCGAAAGGATTCGGCGGATTTCCTTTTCGAATGATAGGGACAATCAACAACTGCTCGACAAGTCTCGCGGCGCGACACCCACCGACTACGATGTCCTGGTCTCACTGGATGGTGAGTCCTGGCAAATTGTTGCGAGCAGCGAAGGCCGGGAGCCATGGACTGAGGAGCATGCCGTCGAGCGCATGCAGATCAAGACGGTTACTCCTGAGGAGCGGGATGCCATTTCCAACATCGACTCGTCATTGTCGGAAATAGGAAAGAGAATTCGCGATGTACCGACTCTCAGGGAAACGTGGGTTGGCAGGCATGAGCAACCGAAAGAGCCGACCTTTGTTCAAAAAGGGGGCGATCCGATGAAGCCTCAAGCATCCATCGCGCCCTCAGGTCTATCGGTGTTGGACCATGTTCTGGAGCCCTACGTACTGGACCTGAACGCAGACCAAGGAGAACGTCGTCAGGCTCTTGCGAAATGGATTACCAGCGACACCAATCCACTTACTGCCCGCGTCCTCGCAAACCGTGTATGGCAGTATCACTTTGGAACCGGTATCGTCGACACTCCAAGCGACTTTGGTTTCCAAGGAAGTCGCCCAACGCATCCCGAACTCCTCGATTATCTCGCACGGCGACTGATCGAAAACGGTTGGCGAATCAAGGAACTACATCGCGAGATTTTGCTTTCGAACACTTATCGTCAATCCTCGCAAGAGATGGACGAGAACTTTCAGAAAGGACTGAAGTTAGATAAATCGTCTCGCTTCCTTTGGCGATTTCCGCCAAGGCGACTTAGTGCTGAAGAGATTCGCGATACTCTTTTGGCGGTGGCTGGAAAATTGGATTTGACGATGGGTGGGCCAGGATTTCGGCTCTACAAGTTCACGCAAAACAACGTGTGCACTTACTTTCCTCTAGACACGCATGGGCCTGAAACGTACCGACGGGCGGTCTACCATCAGAACGCCAGGGCCAGCGTAGTCGATGTATTAAACGACTTCGACTTTCCTGACATTTCGTTTTCGGCTCCGAAGCGAGCCAACACAACGACGCCGTTGCAAGCGCTCACGATGTTGAACCATAGTTTTATTCAAGATATGTCCACAGCGATGGCGGAACGGTTGAGCCCAAATGGCTTACTGGTTCATTCGGATCAGCAAGTTGCGAGAGCATTTGAGATCGCATTTCAAAGGCGCCCAAAAGATATCGAACTTTCGGCAGCGAGTTCATTGATTCAATCGCACGGGTTAAAAGCGTTCTGCCGGGCTTTGCTCAATACCAATGAACTCATTTTCGTCGAATGAATCCCGACAAGGCTATTGGCCGTGAACATACCCTCGAGGTGCGAGTTGCTTTACACCGGTCTTATCTTTAGACCAGAGGCCGGTCCTGGAAACAAAAGTTCCGATTCGAGTCAAAGGTATACCTCCTATTTCACTGGGCAATTTGTGCAAATTTTCCTTTGGAACAGCCAACAATAACTCAAAGTCCTCTCCATCCCCTAATGCATGTTCCAGTGGGCTCCGACCTGATTTTTGAGCGCAAAGTATTGCGTCGTCGCTGATCGGAACTAAGTCCAACGCAACCTCCGCACCGCATTTGCTTGCGACAGTCATATTGAGTAGATCAACACCTAAGCCATCGCTGATATCGGTCGCGGCAGCGACTACGCCGAGCCGATGCAGATCAGCTGCCAATTCGAGTCTCGGTTCGAACGACAAGTGCTTTCCTAGGATACTGCCACCCAGTTTCCCGGTCACAACGATTGCATCGCCAGGCGAAGCACCGCTTCGAAGCCAATTACCTCCGAGGGCAACTTTCCCTATGGCCGTCATGTGGATAACCAGCGGACCGTTCCATACGTTGGTGTCGCCACCTGCGATTGCGACCCTATACTTTTCTGCTAATTCGTAGACACCCTCAAACACGCCGGAGGCCAGATCACCCGCATTTTCCTTGGGCAGACAGAGCGAAAGGAAAACCGCGATCGGGTTGGCGGCCATGCTGGCTAAATCGCTTAAGTTGACGGCCATCAGTTTTCTCCCTGCCGCTTGGGCTCCACATTCGGTTAGAATAAAGTGCGTTCCATCACAAAGAGAGTCGGTCGTGATTGCCAAATCGGCTTGGGCAGAATCCAATGAATCGAATCCGATCAGAGCGCAATCATCACCGATCCCCAACTTAACCTTAGGCAATCGGGCTGCTCTTTGTTTGGCCCATGCTATAAAACTGTGTTCCATCGGAGCGGTCGGTAAGTTCCAAGAGGTGAAAAAAACGCGGTATGAAATTCAAATTGAATCAACAATCGAAGCAACTAGAGACGCATTGTGTCCCAAGCCACCGACTCTCGGCAAGCGGTCGATGGGACTATTGTAGGATATGCTGGGGCCCATTCGCCTTGTTCGTAATAAACGTCGCGATTTCCGTTACGGCTTCCGCTCCCTTTGCGACAGCAAAGGAAGACGAACCCAAATCTTCCGAACAGGAAATAAAAGCTTGGATTGAGGACCTCGGATCTGACAACTATTCTAAGAGACAACTTGCAACACTGAGGCTCAGCAAGCGAAATGAGGCTTCCATGCCGTTCGTGATCCAAGCGGCCAACGATGCGACTGGCGAAAAGGCCGACCGCCTTTTCCAATTCCTCTCGTCGATTGCATCCGACCCCCATAGTGAATCGGGAAAAATCGCGTTCGATTCTTTGAACCAATTGGCTGCTTCGAGAACGACCAGCAAATCCATTCGGGCCGAAAAAATTCTTCAAGTCATCGGTGCGGAACAAAGAGACGCTGCCATCAATTTGCTCGACGAGTGCAAGGCAACTCTGAGAGATCTCCGCCGACTGCAAGTCATGAGCGGTAGTGTCGATATAAAACAACCCCTGGTTATCGACAGGAAATTTACAGGAAACGCTGCGGATCTCGCTTGCCTAAAATGGTTGACCGACGTTCAATTCGCAAGGCTCGAAGGACCACAGATCAGTCGTGAGGTATTGAAACACGTTATCGGCCTTCCCCACTTGAAGAAACTTCAGTTGATTGAGACCGAACTCACGGCTGACGATCTCGTCGTGCTGCGGGACGCGCCCGATTTGGATTTATTAGAAATAGCGTATGCACCGATCGGAGACGAATCCGCAGAGCTGCTCACCAGTCTGCCTGTATGGGGAAATGTTTATCTATTCGGAACAAAACTGACCCAAAGCGGTGAGCAAATGCTTAAATCGAAATTAGATGGCATCGAACTATTTGTCTCGCGAGGTGGATTCTTAGGTGTGGTTGCTCTCGGAAATTCAACGGAAATCAATGAGGCTGTACCTGGTGGAGCTGCCGCAATAGCTGGCCTGCAAAGAGGCGATAAAATGCTATCAGTCAATGGAATTCCGATCACTGTGTTTGAAGACCTAAGGAAGCAGCTCGCCAAGTTCGCTGACGGTGAAATCGTCACAATCGAATTTAATCGTCAGGTCCGTAATCGACTTGATTTACCATTCGGCGAATTTCCTCAACGCGGACTTCCACAACGCGAAAAATGGCAAGTGGAAGTTACCCTAGGCCGGCGTACCGATTTCTACAGAGAAAGGTGATGCAGGACGAGATCAAAGCTTGGAAGCCAAACGAACTAGCCCGACTCCGTCGGCTTGTGACGAAATGGTATTCGGAAAATGGACGAGTTCTCCCATGGAGACAAACTTCCGATCCCTATGAAATCTGGGTGAGTGAGATCATGTTGCAACAGACCCAAGTTGCAACTGTTATCCCTTATTATCTTCGATTTCTCGAATCGTTTCCAAACCTTGCTTCGTTGGCAACCGCTCCTCTCGACGATGTCTATCACCATTGGGCTGGACTGGGTTATTACCGGCGAGCAAGGCAAATGCACGAAGCTGCAAAACGGGTTGAGTCGGAACATAACGGCGTCTTTCCAACAGAATACAACAGAGTTAGCGCACTACCTGGCATTGGTCGCTACACCGCCGGCGCAATTTTGTCTTTTTCCCGAGATCAACGGCAACCCATCGTGGAGGCCAATACCCTACGACTCTACGCGCGCCTGCTTCATCTCAAACTGGAGACGTCATCCAAACAAGGACAGTCGCATCTTTGGGCTTTTGCTGAACTTGTATTACCCCTGCGAACAGGCAGCGGTCGCATGAATCAAGCGCTCATGGAGATCGGTTCGCAGATTTGCTTACCCAAACATCCGATCTGCTTGCGTTGCCCGATCAAGCGTATGTGTCCTACGTTCGCCTCCAGTTCGCAGGCTACGATTCCCGTCCCAAAAAAACCAAAGGAATATACGGAGCTCCGTGAAGCGGCATTGGTCATTCGCGACAGCAAAGGACGAATCCTGATGCGTCGTTGCACTCTCGACGAACGGTGGGCAGGCCTTTGGGATTTTCCTCGATTCGATGTTACGGAGTGCAACACCTCGGCCGCTGAGTCAAAAAATGTTGCAGCACAGTTTCAAGTTCGATTCGGAAAATCGGTATTCGTTGGCAAGAAAATTCACGAACTCAAGCACGCGGTCACGCGATACCGAATCACGCTAAAGAGCTATGAAGCTGAACTCGATTCGTCCATTCCGGGCACATGGAAATCAACCGTTGAAACCTTATGGGTGAATCCCAAGAAGCATTTGGATCTGGCTCTCAGTTCATCCGGAAAGCGACTTTGGTCTTGGCTCTCGAACGCCCAAACATGAAGCGTCTACAGCGACTAACAGCACCTATGCATAAGTTTTCGAACACAATGAATGAACATGGATAGACAAGATGTACAGGATGATTTCAATTCGCTGATAGATTCACTTGTGTCGTGTGAATCGTTTATATTCGAGTTTCGGATTGCCAAAATTGATCAGTAGGCCGACCTCGATTCCAGTTGCCTTTAGGTAGTTAATAATTTGGGCCTGGTGCTCGGGAACGATCGACTTTGCAGCCTTGAGCTCGACGAATACTTTTCCTTCAACGAAAAGGTCGGCATAAAACTCGCCAACGATTCGTTGTCGAAAGTGAACATGGATAGGATGCTGGCATTGCACTCGGAATCCCTTGTTCTGGAGAGCGATTGCCAAGGCTTTCTCATAAACTGATTCAAGAAACCCGGTCCCCAACTCATTGATGACTTCGAATGCACAACCGATGATTTTCTCAGTGATTTCTCCAAACTGCAAGTCGGATCGACGATCATCCTGTAAATCCTGTAAATCCATGTTCGTTTCTCCGGTTGTGTCAACTGGTGATGGTTATGCCAGTTTACTTATGTACAGGTGCTTAGACTGTCAAGAAAGGCCCGGATGAGGGCGGTCTCGTTTTCTTCGAATTGCCGAACGAGTAATTTGGCGGCTAATTCTCTTGGAAATCCAGGTAGGACTAGGCTCTGTTTCAAATCTTGGTAGTCGCCTTGATACAAACTACCCATCCAAAGCGATGCTCCGTCATATCGCCATACTTCAGGTATTTTCATCGCTGCAAACAATTCTTTCTTGCGGATCGAAGAGTTTGTCATATCGATTTCGAGAACCAAATCAGGCGGAGGATGGATCGACAAGTCGATCTCACCAATCCCTCGGAGTTCAAACGCATGTTGAATATAATACGATTCGTCTGCCTCGAAGCCACGTTGAAGTTCCGATCGCTTAAACGTAGTCGACGACGACGATCGAATCTCGATCCCGCGATATAGCGTAAACGTTTCGATCATTCGCCCAATTAGTCTCTTAGCAATTTCGTGGGGCATTCCAGGGGACATAATTTCCAAGACTCCCTGATCATAAGTCATCCTGCCAGAACCGCTTTCGGATTCCTCAGTGAGCGCCAAGTACGTTTCCCAACTAACGGATCTTAAAACCACCCGTTGTTCACTCGAGGCCGGAACAGTGCTCATTCGGAATCTCTTGAAGTTGGGAACGCGTACAAGTCATAGAAGCGAAAGAACATTATACTAATTCGACTGTCCCAAATCGACCTATTCGGCTTCGTGCCGAAGGTGAGCAGGTTTTGCAACCAGAAAATGGTACCTCCAGGACTCCCCAACTCTGGGCTGATGAAATCGCAGCCAATAGTTGACCTAACGGCTTCAATACAAGCCCGAAGCGTAAGCGAGGGATGATTCCGACCCCTCGCTTACGCGTCGGGCTTGTATTTTCATCAGCCCACCCCAACTCCCTCAAACTGCTTGCCGCAGGCAGCAGTTTGAGGGAGTTGGGGAAGATCGGGGCAGTTTTAGATTCTGGTTGCCAAACGCTTCACCACTCAGGCACGCTGCGTGGCGTCAACGAACTAGATTTGGGACAGTCGAACTAACGGTTCGTCACTTTTGCGTCCCTCAAACCAAGGATACAAAACTGGCAAAACGATCGTCGAAAGCATCGTCGATGTGATAACTCCGCCAATAACAACGCTGGCTAAAGGTCTCTGAATCTCGGCACCGTCACCCTGAGAAAAAGCCATCGGAATAAAACCAAAGGCGGCAACAAACGCAGTCATTAATATCGCCCGCAGTCGTGATATGGCTGTCTCTCGAACCACATCCGCCATCGGCAAGCCTTGCTGCCGTCGTTGTTCAGCGGCACTCACCCAGACCAAACTATTCAGCACGGCCACCCCAAACAAAGCGATAAAACCCACGCCGGCAGAAACACTAAATGGCAGGCCACGAAACCATAACGCAAAAACGCCGCCCGATGCGGCAACCGGGATCGCAGCAAAAACGAGAATAGTCAATGAAATGGAATTGAAAGTCAAATACAGCAAAACACCGATCAACAACAAAACGATCGGCGTAATAAGCGACAGTTTTAACGATGCCTTTTGAAGGCTTTCGAAATCACCTCCCCAGCGTATTTCGTACCCTTCCGGTAACGCTACTTCACTTGCGACCCTCGTTTGCGCGTCTCCGACGAAACTAGCAACGTCTCGACCGCGAACATTCGATGAGACAAAAGTTCGACGCCTGTTCCAGTCATGTTCAATAGCCGGTGGCGTTTCCCTGGGTTCAATCGTTGCCACATCCTTGAAAGGAATCGTTTGGCCTTGCCGGGTAGCCAGTGGCATCATTCGAATGCGTTCAATGTCTCCCCGGTACACTTCTGGCAATCGAATCACAATCGGAAAACGAGCTCGACCAATGTAGGCTGTTCCACACTCGAGTTGTCCCAATGATTCCACCGCTTGCATGATTACGGATGCGTCCACTCCGTATTGGGCTAACGCAACTCGATCCACTTCGATTCTCAACGTGGAGAGATTCGCTTGGTAGTCTGCTTTCACATCCGCGTGCCCTGGAATTTTTTGCAATACATCGACAACTCGCTTGGAAAGTCTCGCAAGCTCCTGCAAATCGTCCCCATAAATGAGAACGGCCACATCCGCTTTTACCCCGGCGACCAATTCATCGACTCGCATTTCGATCGGTTGCGTAAAACCAAAGACTGCACCGGAAATTGAGCTATTTAGCTCCATTGAAAACGACTCGATCAAAGTGTCGCGGGTTACACCCGTTGGCCATTGCTCTTTTGGATGCAGCATCACCCAAACGTCGGTTTGGTGAACGCCCATGACGTCGTTTGCAATTTCCGGTCGGCCTGTTTTACAGAAAACAGTTTTTACCTCAGGATGCCGCATGACGATCGACTCGATTCGCGTCGTCATGTTGACGGAGTCTTCTAAAGTCGCGCTGGGTAGCCGGACTGCTTCGATGAGCAAGTCACCTTCTTCCAGCCTCGGCATGAACTCACCACCCAGCTGAAACGCGATCGGAATCGCAACGGCTGTTAGGCAAACCGCCACGATGAGCGTACCCAATGGTTTCGATAAAACGAATCCGAGAATGGGTCGATAGATTGCCAAAGCAATCCTCATTACAAAACTTGCGTTCGCTGCTTGTTTGTTTCTAAAGGGCAGGAAGAGCGAGGCGAGGGCTGGCATCACTGTCATCGACACAATCAATGAGCCTAACAAGCAAAGCAAAACCGTAACGGCCATCGGGAAAAATAGTTTTCCTGCACTGCCATCGAGCATCAAAATAGGTAGATATACCACTGCAATGATCAATTCTCCAAACAGTGTAGGTTTGCGCACTTCGAGAGAGGCGTCGAGTACAATGGACTCGCGAGTTTCGGACTCGGTCGCATTCTCCAATCGATGCATGCAGTTTTCGATCATGATCACAGAGGAATCCACGATGAGTCCGAAGTCGATGGCACCCAAACTCATCAGCGACGCCGATATACCGAGAGCAAACATCGCGTTGATCGCAAACAACATCGATAGAGGAATAGCGATCGCCGTGATGAGTCCAGCGCGAAACGATCCTAAGAACAAAAACAAGATCACGATGACCAGCCCGCCACCTTCGAGCAGGTTGCGGCCGACGGTTGTCAGCGCGCGATTGATCAACCCCTCGCGATCGTAGATGACTTCGATCTCAACACCCTCAGGGAGTGTCGCCTTGAGCTCTTCCAGCCGGTTTTTGACTCGCGTAACAACGATGCGAGGATTCTCCCCAACGAGCATCATGGCCATGCCAACGACTATTTCGCCTCGGGCGTCGCGCGTGGCTGCGCCCTGTCTTAGAAGTGCGCCTTCCACAACTTCGGCGACGTCCTTGATCAAAACAGGTGATCCTTCATCAGCCGATCGCAATACGATATGGCGGATATCCTCGAGCGACTGCAGCAATGCATCCCCTTGGATAAAACGTTGCTGGCTCCCCGAGATCATGTAACCGCCGCCCGTTGCCATGTTGTTGCGAGCAACACTTTTCGCAATGTCGTCCAGTGTCAAATTCATCGAACGCAATCGTTCAGGGTCTGGCCGAATTTCGAACGATTTATAGTAACCACCGTGGGCGTTGACGTCGGTAACACCCTTGACTGCTCGAAGGGCCGGCGAAATTTCCCATTCCAGAATCGACCGCAGCTCCGTGGCGTTATAGCGACTTGGGTCCCCTCGAACCTCGAACTGCAACACTTCGCCCAACGCGGTGGAAAGCGGCCCCAATTGCGGTCGATCCACGCCACTTGGCATCGCATCAATTGAAGAAAGACGTTGATTGATTAGCTCCCGTGCCCAATAGAGATTAGTCCCTTCGTCAAAGACGACTGTGATCAGCGAAATCCCTAATCGAGAAATACTCCGCAACTCTGCGGTGTGGGGCAAGCCATTGAGCTGCTTCTCAAGCGGCTGCGTTACGTATCGCTCCACTTCGATTGGGGAAAGAGAACCTGCAGAGGTGACAACCTGCACTTGTACGTTGGTCAAGTCGGGGATCGCATCGAGCGGCAATTGGAAGCTCGAATAGACTCCTGCCGCAGAAACGGCCAAGGCAGCAAAAAGAACCAGCCATCGAAATCGGATCGAAGCTTCGATGATTTTTTGGAGCATTCACTTATTCCTTTTCCAAGAACGCTTGGCTTGCGATCTGGAATACGCCATCGACAAGAATAGTCCAACCGGCTTCAGCACCCTCAGTAATTTCGACCGTGGCCTGTTGTCGTCTCCCAACCAGGATTGGAATCAGGCGAAACTCTTCCTCCGAATCCTGACGAACGAGATAATCTTTGCTATCGTTTGTAAAGACAGCTCCCGTTGGGACAACGATACCACGCTTGTGGCGAGTTAAAATGAGTCTGGCAATCATGCCCGGTCGAAATCGCAACTCCTGGTTGGCAATCGATGCCGTCAATCGAATGCTGCCTGTCGCAGATTGAACAGTACCACCCACCATTTCAATTTTGGCCGGGATTCGGCCAAGAGATTCAAGACCAACGATTTCTGCTTCGATCGCGTCGCCGGCGTTGAGCTGCAACAAATCCCAATCTCGCTGTCTCAAATCACCAACGCACCATAGCGAAGCGATATCGGCTACGAGCACAACCAGTTCCCCTGTTGAGGCTCGCTCACCATTTGCAAAATACCGTTCCAAAACAATGCCATCGCCTGGAGAATAGTGAATGAACCTATCTGGTAGTAATGCATTCATCGGTTTCGACGCTAACGCCTCGTCCCATTTCTTCATTCCCAGGTAGCGACGCATATCCGATTGGATACTCTGCAATGAACCCTCAGCGGCCGCCAAATCAGATTCGGCCGCGAGAATCGCTTGTTGGATATCAAACCTAGATTGTTCGATGGCACCTCGCAATATGGCTCGAGCGCCTTCACGGTCCGTAGTCCTTTCGATCATTGCCTTTTCAGCCATCACGCCGGAGTTGATGGCCCGTTCGGAGATTTGAGACATTTGAGTGGCTGCCCAATACTTGGCGTAAGCAGACAGAATCTTGGCGCCGTAGTCAGCTGTTTGTACACTCGGAGGCGGCAGCCAATCGCGGCTAGGCATTTCGGAAGTGGCTTCGATCTTCTCTATGATCTCATTCACACGTTTTTCGATCTCGCGATGCCATTCGACGGAGCGTTTTGCTTTCTTGGTGAGTAGCTGTTGCCGTGAGAGCCCACCCCGCAATGTCGTCAATTGCGAAGAGGACATTTCGAGGAGCGGCTCACCTCTACGAATGGTTTGGCCAAGCGGGCGAGACAGTTCCTCTACGATAACATCGGCTGGGGCCGTCACAGCGTAATGCCGGGCGGGATCCAGTTCGAGCTTCGCCGGAATGAGCCTATCGTCGTTCCACTCAGAAACTTGAACGGAGCCCAATCGAACCCCTGAGGCACGCCGCATTCCGGTGGACACATGGATGGCGAGCGGGTCATCGCTTCGCTCAGGGGTTTCCGCATTGGTAGGCTTTAGAATTTCCGGTCTTGATTGCCCGTCGGTCATGCTGTCCGAAAGAAGCCACGACCTCATGGTTTCGCTATTGCGAAGCCCTGATACGATGCCGATCGCGCACCCTAACGGAAGCAAAACGACCAGCCATGGAATAAATCGAGTCAAGTTCAATTGCAATCTTAGCTGGAAAAATGGAAACCGAAAAACGTGTAGCGGGGCACCCAACCTATTGTGGTTGGGGCGGCGGTTTCACGCTACGCTCAGTAGACTTGTCTTCGAATTATTCAAGCCAACTATTCCGGTTAAACCGCGTTTCCCAATGGTTTTTTCGTTTTTTGGGTTTGGAGTGTGGGGCGAGTGACGCGCAGTATTGAATGGGGTTCCCGCTGCGTCTCTCGCAATTGTGTGCGCTTTCCAAAGCGATTTCCGTACACGACACACTCAAGAAAGTGAAATTGTTGCCGTCCATCTCATTGGCAAAACCGTTCGATCTTGCTTCCTCATGGGGGGCGACGATCGCTCCGGAAAGAACTTCGATCACCGAAAACAGTGGATCGAAGACAAACTAAAACTGCTCGCCGAATCCATGGGTATCGACCTATTGGCTTTTTCGTGTCTCTCGAATCACTTCCATTTGCTTCTGAGGTCGCGGCCAAGTCCAGTTGTTTGCCACAAGATCGCCGGGCCTTCTTTAGGCCAATTTTTCAGCAGCCCCGTCTCGCTCGATATGCCGGTCCTCTGCGGCCGGCGCCACTGCGGCCAATTGCCTGCGGCGCATTCGGAATCGTCAAAGCCAAAGACCAACGTAAAGCTAGCTGTTGTGAAGAAGAGAACGATCGCGATGCGAAATACCATTCGAAGTATCAAGGGTCAGCACTCCCGTATACGCGGGGGGGAAGGAAACAATAGTCGTAACCCGCCCTCTAGATGCAAACCAGAACGCGATGACGACTGACTACCTGATCATGGCTGCTTATCCGTACGAATGGGTGAGTGCAAAAACGCAAGTAGGTCTGCGACATCTTGCTGAGACATTAAAGCTTCCATTCCCTCTGGCATCAATGAGAACTTCGAATTCTGGAGTCGTTGGATCTCTTCACGCGAAATCGTGCGTGCGACTCCATTGGCTTGCTTGATCGTAACACTATTCGCGGTTTCGTTGAACAAGAGCCCTGACAATATCTCGCCACCGTCGAGCAAAACCGTATAGGCCTGATAGCCAGGC
>CAMDKL010000158.1 GCA_945900945.1 Pirellula staleyi DSM 6068 | reverse complement strand
ACCTGCGTTCTGCCAACCGTATGGGTACGTTGCCCGAAGACAAGAGTTTAGTGATCGGTTTCCGCGTGGTTCTTGGCGAGATGCCCACCACTCGACCATTGCCGAAACTGGGTCCGGCAGCCTATCAAGAAAATGTCAAGCAACAGACAGCCGAGGCCGTTTCCAAAGGATATATTTCTGGGGATCAAGCGAGGAACGGTGTCATTCACTTGGTTACCAGTGCGAATCACTACGCCTTCGATTTTGAAATGGCTAGAAACGCCGACCCCGGGCAAAAAGTGAGTCCAGGGAAAAAACAAAGGTGGAAAAAACACATGGTGCCAGGAGTCATGGTTCAGGATTGCTGAATTGGTACCGGACACCTTTTCCACCCTTTTCCTCTACGACTTGTGAATGTACAATCGTTCTTTCCAACGAGCTCTGATCAGGAATGATTTGCGTTTTTCATAACATGATTTCCAGTTTGCCTTTTACGCCAGGTACTATCGTGATGCATAACAAATTGTCTCGTCGCCATTTCGCAGGTCTCGCCGGAGCGACATCGCTGGGGTTATACAGCGCATTAACGCCATGGGAATCGATATCAGCCGCGCAGGTAGCATCCCCCAAAGCTGATGAGGTCTTAAAAGACCTGCTCGACGGAAACGCGAGGTTTGCCAGCGGCAAGACTGAAAGCCCACGGCGCGCCCCCCGAGACTTCGCCTTGCTGTCTGAATCTCAACTACCCGAGGCCATCATCATCGCCTGTGCCGACTCGAGAGTGTCTCCGGAGATTCTTTTTGATCAGGGTGTTGGAGATCTGTTCGTTGTCCGCGTTGCTGGCAACATCGTGAGTGGGGCAGGAGCCGTTGTCAAAGGGAGTATTGAATATGCAGTTGCCGAACTTGGCGTCAAGCTGATCATGGTTTTGGGACATAGCAATTGCGGCGCGGTCAAGGCTGCAGTCAAGCACATCAACGATCAGGATCCGCTGCCGGGCGCGATCGATGAAATGGTGAAACTGATTCGGCCGGCAGTTGAGCGAGCAAAACAACGCCAGGGTGACATGGTCGAGAATGCAATCCGGGAGAACGTGCTGCTTGGCGTCGAGCGGCTCAAAGGCTTCGAACCGATCATCAAGGGAGCTGTTGCTGCGGGACGCCTGAAAGTGGTGGGAGCGACCTACGACCTAGCATCCGGACGTGTTCGGCTGGTAGACTGATCCAAAACGATTCGTCATCCCCGCAGAATGATAGTCACCGCTACCCCAATGCCATCCTAATTGATGAACGCTGCCAATCCCGTGCCAATCTCGACGGCTCACGATATCACAATGCTTGAGTCGTCGCTGACAGTCAGAACCTACTGGAGCGAAGACCTGGCACCCGTCCCCCTGTCGGCTCGCCGCTGGGCGTTACGGGACATGATTGCATTGTGGGTCGCGTTATCCGCCTGTATTCCAACCTACATGTTAGCCTCTTCATTGATCGAAGGGGGGATGAATTGGTGGCAGGCCGTGTTGACCATTTTCCTGGGAAACATTGTCGTTCTGCTGCCGATGGTTCTTAATGCTCACGCGGGGACGAAATACGGGATTCCGTTTCCCGTATTCTGCCGGGCTGCCTTTGGCTTGCGGGGCGCGAATGTCCCTGCGCTGTTGAGGGCGTTGGTCGCCTGTGGCTGGTTCGGCATCCAGACTTGGATTGGGGGTTGGGCCATCTATAAAGTTCTGGAACTTTACTTCCCCTCCTGGCCGCAGCAAGCGAAGCTCCCCTTACTAGACATCAACTTGCCACAGCTGATTTGCTTTCTGGCTTTCTGGAGCCTCAATCAGTACATTATTTGGCGCGGGATCGACTCCGTGAGGGCGCTGCTGAATATCAAGGCGCCGTTATTGATAGTCCTGGGACTTGCCCTTTTGGTCTGGGCCTATCGCGCGGCGGGCGGATTCGGGCCAATGTTGTCGCAACCGTCACAGTTCGTGGTAGGTGGCAAGCGGGAGGGCCAATTCTGGTCCTTTTTTTTCCCCGCGCTGACAGCCAATGTTGCCTTTTGGGCAACATTATCGCTGAACATTCCTGACTTTACACGGTATGTCAAAACCCAACGCGACCAGATGCTTGGGCAGGCATTGGGGCTTCCCTTAACCATGGGTTTATACTCGTTCATTGGAGTGGCAGTCACCTCGGCGACCGTCGTGATCTACGGTCAATCCATCTGGGATCCTGTTGAATTGTTGTCTCGGTTCGAGAGCCCGTTCTGGCATGCGTTAGGCTTGTTCGGGTTGGTCCTCGCCACACTGGCCACCAATCTGGCTGCCAACGTTGTCGGGCCCGCCAACGACTTCGCCAACCTGAGTCCGCGTCACATCTCGTTTCGAGCGGGTGCGATCCTGACTGGACTGATTGGAATTCTCATTCAACCCTGGAGGCTCGTGGAGGATCCATCCGGTTATATTTTTAAGTGGCTGGTCGCCTACTCGGCCTTGTTGGGTGCCGTCGGTGGCGTGATGATTGCGGACTATTATGTCCTGCGACGGATGCGGCTTGATCTGCGTGGACTCTACGAACCCCAAGGCCCTTATTGGTACACAAAGGGTTTTCATGTTGCCGGGATGGTAGCCCTGGTGGCTGGAATTGCCCCATGTGTTCCGGGTTTTCTCGCGACGATCGGTACGAAATCGCATTCCTCCCTGTGGACTGAGATTTACCATTACGCTTGGTTCATTAGCTTCGGAACCTCTTTCTTTGTTTATTTGGCGATCACGTTGGGTTGCCGAAACTCTCGAGGGACACCCACACCCACTACGAACGGCGAAATTCAATCATGACAACCGACTACGACAAAATCGCTAGAGAGTATCAGGAGTCGAAGCTCCAGCCGTGGCGTACCCATGTCGAACAGTACACGCTGCTCAGCCTCGCCGGTCAGGTTCAGGGCCTGCAAACACTCGACCTCGCCTGCGGAGAGGGTTATTACACGCGACTTCTCCGTCGATTGGGCGCGGAACCCATCACCGGCGTCGATCTCTCGATGGGGATGATTGAATTGGCTCTTTCCCAGGAAACGTTGGAGCCGCTTGGTATTCAATACTGTGTCGGCGACGCGAGGGCCATCGACTTTGGCGCGACATCGGATTTGGTGTTTGCGGCTTACTTGCTGAATTACGCGAGCAATTACCAGGAACTCCTCTCGATGTGCGAGGCCATAGCGCGCAATCTCAAACCGGGCGGACGTTTCGTGACGGTAAACAATAACCCCAATGATCCATCTTCAAACTTTGAAACCGGTCGAATTTACGGTTACTCGAAACGGCTTCAGGGGAGTCTGAAGGAAGGCACGCCGATCATTTGGAGTTTCCATCTCCCTGAGGGGACCGTCGAAGTAACCAATTACTATTTAAGCATGGAGACTCTGGAACGCGCCATGCAGGCCGCTGGACTGACGAACATTCTTTGGCACAAGCCTCAGGTATCGCCAGAGGGCCTTCGGCAATGGGGAGAATCACACTGGGATGCGTTTCTCTCAAACTCACCAGTCACCTTTTTTGAATGCACCAAACGTCGATGGTGATTCTGGGCCGGTTCACAGCGTGATCATGGAGCTCAACGTCTCGCCTTATCGCCTGGATCAGGCCAAGGCAAACCAGCAGGCCCAATCGCTTGCCAAGCCCAGCGATTCAACATCCTGAGCGTACAGATCGAAGAGATAAGTTCAGGGATTCTAGTTGACGCTAAAGTCGATTCTAGTTGTCGCCGAACACAGCTGGATCGCAGGGATAGACGTCTTGTCGAAACCCCGCTAAGCTACCGTGCATGCATGGAAGCTCGCTTTGCGAAACTTTGAATGGCGGCAACTTGACCCAGAAAATCAGGAGTAAATAGATGCGAAGTTTGATTGTTGCAGTGCTTGGTCTTCTTTTCGCCAACGTCGTGCTTGCCCAAGACGACGCCACGAAGAAAGACTTATCCAAGATGCAAGGTACATGGTCCTTAGTATCCGGGGAGCGTGACGGGAAGAAAGTTTCCGAAGAGGAAGCGAAAAACACTGTGATTACGATCCGTGGCAGCGATTTCGTCTTCCCTGACGTGTCCAAAATCGGAACCAGTGCCACAGGAACAATCAAAATCGATCCCACCAAGAACCCCAAATGGATCGACCCGACATCCTCGAAAGATGGCGTCAAGTCTTTGGGAATCTACGAATTTGTCGGCAATGGATACCGTGCCTGCTTTGCTGAACCCGGCAAGGATCGTCCCCAAGACTTCAGTGCAAAGTCTGGCAGCGGGCATAACTTGCAGGTCTGGGCAGATAGCCTTGAAGGAACCTACGTCTTGGTATCCGGCGAACAGAGGGGACAGGCACTTGCAAAAGAAGTTGTGCAAGCAGCTTCTTTGGTCATCGATGGGAACAAGCACAAGTCGATGTCGGACAGGGATCTCGTCGTCGGAATTCACAAACTGAGTCCGGGCAAAACTCCCAAGGAAATCGACTCTCAGGATACCGAGGGGCCAAGCAAGGGGCTAATTTTGGGAATTTACAAATACGAGAATGGCGAATTCACGGTCTGCTTCGCCGCTCCGGGCAAGGATCGTCCTAAAGAGTTCACCACGAAGTCGGGGACGGGTGAATTCGTACACGCCTGGAAGAAGAAGTAAATGGATAAAAGAAACGCCTTGCTCGGCAAATAGCTGGGTAGGGCGTTTACCGCTTAATTCGCATAACCTGTCAAGTCATTCGACGGCAGTTGATGAAAATCATCTGCCTGTTTCGTCTGCCGAATTCCACCTTGGCTGATTTTCCCTTCATTGAATCACCGTGGCTTCGATGCCGAAAATACGGGTTAAAGCAGGGCTTGTAAGCATGAGGATCATCACATGAATCAAGAATCAAATGACATATTTCTTCAAGCCGCCATCGAAGAGGCACGCAATGGTCTGGCGAGTGGCGGCATTCCAATTGGGTCGGTCTTGGTAATCGACGGGCAGATTGTTGGGCGGGGGCATAACCGGCGCGTTCAGAAAAGCAGTGTCATTTTGCACGCCGAAATGGATGCGATCGAAAACGCCGGTCGGCTCAAGGCCAGCGACTATCGCAAGGCGGTCTTGTACTCCACGCTTTCTCCGTGTGATATGTGTTCGGGAACGGCCTTGCTTTACCGAATCCCGAAGATCGTCATTGGAGAAAACCGGACGTTTCGTGGGCCTGAGGATTACGTCCGGTCGAGAGGCGTCACAGTGCAAGTCGCCGATGACCCCGAATGTGTTCGGCTGATGGAAGAGTTCATTCGGTCCAACCCTGAGCTTTGGAATGAAGACATTGGGGAGTAGGTGCGTGAATGAGCAAAGAAACCTCACTCCATCCCGGTCGCTAAAGTGTCTCGATCCAGAGGCGAATCATTTCAGCTTCAGGCAAATTTGAATTCATCGTGGTCCCTGAGAAAGTTTTTGTTGCGGTGCAGAGGTGGCTGGATCGAGGCTGCCTAACGACACGCCTGCCCTGCTGATCGCATCGTAGATTCCTGTCCAAAGTTCTTGCCGAGCAAGCAAGCAGTCAACCGCTGCTTGTTCTGCCTTTTCCCAAAGTGCATCGTCGGCACCGCAAAGAGACTGAAGCAGGAGGGTAGCCATCGGACCATGCTCGTCGCCATCCAAGCCGATGTGGCGATCAAGGTAATACTTAAAGTCATCCAGTTGCCCGCCAGCCTGCGTATTCAACTCATCCACGATGCGTTGAAACACGTCTGGCAGCAAATCTTCCCTACCAAACGTGAAAGCTGAAGCAACTGAACACAGGTTGCCAGTTTCGATAATCTTGAAAGTCTTCTCAACAAACCGACGAGCCGCTTCGGGGACTGTGGGGGACGCTAGTGCTGTCAGCACTGGAACGCCCCGGCGAAGGTCGCCCATGAATCCATCAATCGGAGAGGTGTTTGCCCCGCATTGTTTCATCGAGCGATGATAAAGCTCGAAATGGCTACCGAATCCGCCTCGCCCGTCTTTGTCACTCTCTTCAGCAAGGACGATCTCGTTGATAAACCGACTTCCCTGCTGATTGCCGGAGGGGAGCCACGGGACATCGACACAACAGAGCTGCCGTTGCAGCACCTTGAGCAACGACATGAAATCCCACACGGCGAAGACATGGTGTTCCATGAAGAGTCGCAACGCATCGAAGCGATTGATTTCGCCGTAGATGCGGTGGATAAGCAATGCGTCTTTGAGTGGAGCCAGGCGTTGTTCAATCGTCTGAAGTTGATTCAAGGTTCTTTTTCTCTGCTTCGTGGATTTTTGCACCGGCTTCGGGCAAACCTCTGGAGAACCGAAAAATAACCTCGCATCTTAACAAATGGAGTTTGACTCCATTGTGTGGCCCGCCTATTCGCTGGAAAGTCAAGGGGGGGGCCTCGATTCAGGTCGTTTCCTATTGCGGGCAGTGATCCTTCTTCCATGCTCGTCCCATTGCATCGGCAGCCATGATCGCATCGGCCACCATGTCGGGCCGGACTTCAAACGGTTCATTGTGAATGGTGTCGTCCTCGGCGGTGGCGCGAACGGCGATTTTGCTCAGGACTTCTTGTGGCAACTCCGTCAGGCCGATGTCGGCCAAGGTGATCGGCAGTCCAACTTCGGTTGCGAAACCTAATACGCGATGCAGAATTACCCGAGGCTGTCCTTCCAGCACGAGTTGGGTCAGCAATCCGAAGGCCACTTTTTCACCATGCAGGTAATCATGCGTGGCCTTTGCCGTGGTCAACCCGTTGTGAATGGCATGAGCTGCAGCAAGCCCGGAAGACTCGAACCCAATGCCCGACAGCAGCGTATTTGCCTCCACGAGTCGTTCCAGCGCTGGGGTCACGACTTGCGTTTGCACCGACCGTAGGGCATCGGCCCCATCAGCCAGCAAAGTGCGGTAACAGAGTTTCGCCAATGCCAAGGCACTCTGCGTCGATAAGCCCCCCCGTAGGTTCTTTACGCCCCCATCAACGCAGGTCTTGGCCTCAAACCATGTCGCCAACGCATCGCCCATCCCCGCCACAAGTAGCCGTGGAGGACTTTGAGCGATGACCTGCGTATCGACCAGTACCAGATCAGCGTTCTTGCGATGGAAGCGACTCCCCTGAACAACTCCATCGTCCGAGTAAATCACCGACAACGCACTGCACGGTGAATCGCTAGACGCCACAGTTGGGCAGTTGACGCAAGGCAAATTTAGATCGGCAGCGACGGCACGAGCGGCGTCGAGGACTTTGCCACCCCCTGCTCCGATGATGACTTGGGACTTGAGCTGCTTGGTCAACTGCTTGATCCGCTCGATTTCGGCCAGAGAACATTCGCCACCGAACTCATGCACGGTATAGGCGATACCGGCTTCAGCGAAAGTGCTTTTCCACGTTTCGGACAGCAATCGAATCGGTGATCGGCTACCGACAATCAGTGCCGGGCCGTTCAATCCCAAGCCGGACATCTCCGTGCCCAATGCGGCAGTAGCGTTTTTGCCTTGGGTGTAGCGACTTGGCGAACAGAAAACGGAGAGCATGGAGCAGCCTTTCGATCAAATATTGGATCATTCGAAGCATTGTATTTAGCGCAGCGCTTTGATGTTCATCGTCTTCACATATTGCGACAACGCAGTCGTGTGAAGCGTTCGAACAACAGGTAATCAATCTGGTTATATCCGTCGAGATGAACCTTAAAGTTCTTATCGCCAGCCTTATGTCCCTTGAGGAGTTCTTCCTTGATTGTCGAATCGCCTGGAGCGGCCAAAAAAGTGGGAACTCATCCTTGTCGCCAAGGTGATTCTTACCGAACTGTCCTGTGATGTAACCCAGCGGTGCAGCTCTGTTGGGCATAGTAGTTCATGAGAGACGTAGTTCTCACTGAAAGATTTTCTTGCATACCCTACCCAGATTACGGTAAAACGTGTACATCTTAAAGTCTATTGTTTCGGAGAACCACATGCCCACGAAAAAAACCGTGAAAAAAACCGTGAAAAAGGTGGCCGCACAGCCCGCAGCGAAAGCTTCGAAGCCGTTTGCCGCGACGCCCTCCGCCGCGAAAGCCCCGGCAGCGCGCATGTCGCTCTCGAAAGTCATGGCCATGCTCGAGAAGCTTGGCACGGAACAGACCCGCAAGACTTGGGCGCGGCACGGCGCGAAGGGTCCGATGTTCGGCGTCCTCTTCGGTGAACTCTTTAAGTTGATGAAGCGGATCGACGTCGATCACGAACTCGCACGAGAGTTGTGGGCGACCGGCAATGTCGACGCGCGGAACCTTGCGATGAAGATTGCCGATCCGCTGGCGATGACGCCCGACGAACTCGACCGCTGGGCGATCGAGAATCCGATGCGCATGTGCAGCCTCTACGTCGCAACACTCGCCGCCGAAGGCACGCACGCGCGCAACAAGGTGCGCGAGTGGCTTAGCTCGTCGAACGAACGGCTGCGCGCGTCGGGGTGGACGCTTCTTGGCCGCCTCTCCGACCTCGACGAGTCGTTCCCGGAGGACCAACTTCTCTGTGGTGTCGAAGTGATCGAGAAGTCGATCCACTCCGCCCCGAACGACGTGAAGAATGACATGAACTGGGCGCTGATCACGATTGGCTGCCGGAGTTCCGCGATGCGGAAGGGCGTGCTCGCTGCGGCGAAGAGAATCGGCGAAGTGACCGTCGACCACGGAAACACCGCCTGTAAGACACCGGACGTCGCCCAAACCGTCGAGAAGATGTGGGCGCGCTCCGGGGCGAAGTTCGGATCGCCCGCTGCGCACGAGCGCTCGATGAAGTCGATGCGCCGCCGCTGCTGAAACGCACGGACGCACCCGGTGAACAATCAATCGTGCTCCCCAGCATGGAGTTTGGATCGCAGACCACAATTTCGACTTGCGCAGTTATCCGTCGTTGGGATTGGAAGCGTGAAGTCCCTAGGGAATTAGTATGAAGGCGATTTGGAGTGTTCGAGACGCTTTCGGTTTGGAGATCGGAAGCAGCCGTTTACTGAAAATAGAATGGTCTTTCAATTCTAACGCTGTGGATTGAACTGGAATGTGACTGCAGAAACCTGTAGCGAGATTTCTGCACTGCGGGTGAAAATCGCGTACACTCAAGGCGGTTAAAACCGATATCGTTTCCCATCTCGTTCCGCTGTCCGAAATTGTGCTGCCGAAAGCTATGTCTGGCTTGCTCAGAAAACAATCATGAAAAACATCCTTCCCGTTTTCGTTTTTTCCCTACTCGGCTTTTGTGCGGCGCACCCGCGTACATACGCCATCGATCCCACTCCGTTGGATTATGTCATTAAGCTTGAAGCGGTCATGAAACACGACGATGGCATGTTTCTTTGGTTCCATCCTCGGGCTGCGGCGATTCCGAATGCTAAAACAGGTGCCCTATCAATCGTAATGACGATTCAGAAACACCTGAAGATTTCGGATTATTACTCGGGTCTGCATATGATGACTCGTGCTGGAGTAGATGCACCCTGGATTGGTCCAACGCTGCCACCGGAATTGGATTGGCAGCAGCAACCCGACGGCGTCACCGTCAGCGTGGCGGATGTCACACCTGGCTACCATGCTGCTACGGGAAAAGTGCTTGCCATCGGATGCCGCGTTCGCTACAGCTCAAAAGGCCAACAGCTTGACGACGTTAAGCACGCCCATCAGACGGTATATGCCGTCTTCGATCCTCAGTCTGGCAAGTGGACTCCATGGCAGGTGCTGGAGTTACCTGATGACGAGCAGTTCAACTTCGCCCGCAACGCCTGTGCGCAATGGCTTGTAAAACCCGATGGCACGCTGCTGGTACCACTCTACATCGGCAAGAGCGCGAAGGATCGCTTCAGCACAACGGTCACCGAATGCCGCTTTGACGGCGAGAAGCTCACGTTCATTAGAAACGGCAACGTCCTGCGACTTGATATTGCTCGCGGCTTGTATGAACCCTCGTTGATTGCATTTGGTGGCCGGTACTTTCTTACGCTGCGCAACGACATGGGGGGTTACGTCAGCGAAAGCGACGATGGGCTCCAATTTGCCGAACCCAAGCCCTGGGTCTTCGACGATGGCACCGAACTGGGCAGCTACAACACCCAGCAGCACTGGCTCGCCCACAGTGATGGTCTGCTGCTCATCTACACTCGGCGCGGCGCGAACAACGACCATATCCTACGCAATCGCGCACCGCTATTCATGGCGCAAGTCAATCCGGAGTCACTTCAAATAATGCGTAGCACAGAACGCATCATCGTCCCCGAGCGTGGAGCAGAACTGGGTAATTTCGGAGCCTGCGCGATTAGCAATTCGGAGTCATGGATCACAGTCTCCGAAGGGATGTTCATGAAAGACTCGAAAGCCCGCGGAGCTGAAGGCGCGACGTTCGTAGCACGTGTGCAGTGGGCCAAGCCGAACCGACTAGCCAGTTCGCCGCCAGCTAAAACGAACAAGGTTTGCATAGTCGCCTTGGGGGACTCCATCACCAAGGGCGTTCGCCCCGGGGTAAAACCGGAGGACACGTTTGCGACACGGCTTGAATCCGTGTTGCAAAAGGACGGCATGGATGCGGTGGTCTTGAACGTCGGAATCGGCGGTGAACGCACGGATCAAGCGCTCGGACGGTTGGCCAAGGACGTACTTGTGCATCAGCCGACTGTCGTCACCATAATGTATGGTACAAATGACAGCTATGTAGACCAAGCCACAAGCGGCTCTCGCCTCTCGGTGGAGGAATATCGCACCAACCTTGAGCGCATCGTGAATGAGCTGCGCACCGCTGGCGTGATTCCTCTTCTAATGACGGAGCCGCGTTGGGGAAAGATGGCACGGTCCAACGGCTTGGGCGAGCATCCTAACGTGCGCCTCGAGAAATACGTCCTAGCCTGCCGAGCGGTCGCCGAAAAAACGCGGACACTCCTCGTGGACCACTTCCAACATTGGACCGACGCAGAGCTTAGCGGCGAGGACATTGGCGACTGGACCACAGACCAATGCCACCCGAACCCAGAAGGACACAGGGTGCTGGCCGAATTAATGCTGCCCGCCCTCCGCGAGGCTCTTTTAAGGACGAAATAACTTATTCTCACGCGTGTATTTCGCTTGGATTAGCATCTCCATCAGATCGTACAAGTTTCTTTCATAGTTCTTAAACACGAAGTAAGTCTTCAAAAGAACTTTCCCCACTATGGAGTAGGTAACCAAGGAGTAATGGGGACAGGGGGTAAGGTCCTCGCCAAGCGAAAACCTTAGGAGTAGTTACGGAACGTCGGCACCTCGCCGTAACGATTGGCAGAACGCAAGTGCGACGCTCGAAGCTCAAACGCGCCGCCACGCAACACACGGCTCTGATTGTCCGTAACCGTAGTTTCATCCAGCGAATCCAATATTGGCACGAGCGTTTGCTGCGAAAAGTCTGGGTAGGCACCGCAAGGGCTGTTCGTCCACTCATACGCATTCCCTAACATAGCAAACAGCCCCCAGTCATTCGGCTTCAGACTTCCCACCGGCCACATGTGGATGCGAAGCCTTGCGGCTAGGCAAGAGGTTGCTGCTAGGCCGCTAGTCCGATCTTGCAGGAGTACGCTACTCTCAAATCCGGAGCTAAAGGTTTGACGGGTGGTAGCGAACGAATAGGGTTGGGTTATATGAGGAATATGATTTTAAGGAGCGGATTTCGGCATTCAACTCGTTGCCCTCGATTCGTCGCATCCCACCAGACTCCAGCTTCCACAATCATGTGCTTTCTCACTTCTGTTATGGGTTTGATCGGTTTGGTTTTCAAGAACTGTTCTGCTAAAACTTCACTGATGGTCGCCTTGTTATCCGTTGTGATTACGCCAGCAACTCCGCGATGGGCCTACCAGTCTCTACCAGTCTTACCGGTCTATTGAGTCGATCGGGAATGGTTGTCGCCGGATCGATGCCCTTCAGATGATACATGGTGGCCAGGATATCCTCGGGGCTGACCGGACGATCCTTGACATACGCCCCTTGTGAATCGGATTCTCCGACTACAATTCCCGGCTTGATTCCCGCACCCGCGAGCATCACGCTATAACATTGCGACCAATGGTCGCGACCGCCACCACGATCCGTCTGGCTAATGCGAGGCGTCCGTCCGTGCTCCGTCAAGCACATCACCAGCGTCGTATCTAGCATACCCCTATCTTCCAGGTCCAATAGCAGTGTACTTACCGCTGCATCAAAAGCCGGCAGCAGTTCATTGTCCAACCGCGAGAAATGGTCGAAGTGCGTGTCCCACGCAGTGTTCACGACCTTGTACTCATCCCAGAACACGGAAACGAGCGGGCACCCAGCTTCGAGTAATCGACGTCCCGTCAATGTCGCTTGTCCAAATAACGTCATGCCATAACTCTCTCGCAGTGGCATCGGTTCGAGGTCCACATCCAAAGCTTCGCGCACCTTTCCCGAAGTAATCAACGAATACGCCATCGTCCGATATCGATCCAAAGCCTTAACGGCAACGCTTTCAGCGAGCCTCTTGTGTTCATCGTTGAATTGTTCCAGCAGGCTTCGTCGCTTGTCGAGGCGGTCCAGCGTCAACTCGCTGCCGAGCCTGATGTCGTTGGGGATTCTCAGGCGGCTTTCCTTAGTAATTCCCAAGTAGGGATCTTCGACTTCTACATCCGACAATCGATCGAAGAACGATACGCGTGCGACTTTTCGCGTCGCTTGACCGTCAAACTCGGTCCACACCGGATCATAACCGGATCCCAGGAACGCACCGTATGGACCTGCGCGTTGGAACACTGGCGAGTGCGCACTAAACGGAAAGGGCAAGCCGATGTTGCGAGGGACGTCCGGCGTTTCTTGTGGGGCCTGTTGTTCAGCCAGGTAGTCGAGCACGCTGCCAAAAAAGGGATGGTGGCGACTGTCCCGTGGATTGGTTTCACTAGTGAAGTCGAGTGTCGGAAATCCCGACAACGTGTAAAGATTTGAGTGGTTGTTGTGTTGATGCGTCATGGAGCGCACAATTGCCATGCGGTCCATGACACGGGCCAGCTTAGGCAGTTTCTCGCCGATGAAAATTCCAGGTACTGACGTTGGGATTGCTCCCCACTTCCCGCGAATATCCTCGACGGCATTGGGTTTTGGGTCCCAAGTTTCAAACTGAGACGCCGCGCCTTGCAAGTACAGCAACAGTATGCGTTTGGCACGCTCCAGCGGCTTCGGCCCGAGCCCGCTTGCAGCGCGCAACTCCTCCAATGAATACCATTGCGGGAGGGATAAGGGTATGGCTCCTAGCGCCCCGATACGCATCACTTCACGGCGATTCGGTCCCCGGCGAAGCGGGTTAGTGGACCCCAGAATTCTAAGCACTGTTCACCTCCAACTATCGACCAAGGTTATGGAAAACTCTGACTTGATAAGAATTATTCTACGAGATTGTGTGCGCCGTTGCACATCGGATTTCGCCGAAACGCGATTTCGGCACTTAGCCCAGCGGGTTTCCTCGCTTCGCGGCTAACTGGATGATCTCAATGACTGCGGTATACTCGCGGATTTCGTACGTCACTTCCAAAGCTGATTAGCTTTTCTAGGTAAGTCAATTGCATTTTCAAATTTTTTTTGCGACCTCCCAAGCCAGCTAGCTGTCGATCTGTTTTATGAACTTCCCGTTCATTCCAGTCCGTCGCGCCAATGTTGCTGTCTGGTCCACTCGCCCCGTCCGCTCGGTTCGGTTGTCAACCTCTTGAGGTGCAATCACATCTGCCTGAGATTTTCGGATTACCGTTGCGATCCGCTCCAAATCCACTTGTTGATCATTGCCAGTCCACGTTGCTGGCAAAGCGGGGCGGGTAGCGACCAAAAAATCGTCTTTTGACCAAGCGGCGACTGATGCCAACGAGCCTGCGCCATTCGGGCCTTTTTTAATTTCCGAGAAAAGCGCCGTGTTGGATAATCGCATCAATGCGGATTCGTAGTTCAACGATGCAAGTCCGATTTGTTTGAGATTGTTGCTGCACTGCATACGCCTGGCTGCCTCGCGTGCGGCTTGCACTGCGGGCAGAAGCCTGTCGGAGAGAAGCGGACGCTTGCACAAGGAAAAAGGCATCCTTGTGAAAATGAAGGAAGCTTGTCGGAGACACCTTCAATTGGGACGGAACATCCGTGTGGACACCCATTTAGCTTTCTTCGCGATAATGATGCTTCGAGTCGACAGAAGACATCATTAGGTTCGAGACCAAACCAATTAGCAGTAGCCCTGACATGAATAAGAAAACGCGATTGTAGGACTCGTTCTTCGGCACACCGGCTTGTTTTTGATACTCGGCCCATCGAGTGAGAAGAACTGGACCAAGTATTCCAGCCGTAGACCAAGCCGTCAATAAGCGTCCGTGGATTGCTGCGACATGCATAGTGCCAAAAACGTCCCGTAGGTACGCAGGGATTGTTGCGAACGCTCCGCCGCCCGCGATCGAGGCTTGAGGGCCTCGATCGGTTAAACAGGGTAGTGATCCATTGCGATTTGTTTAAACCGCGGAGTGGCGTGCGTGCCAAACGACTCTGATAACCATTCCAACTCAACTCAACACTAGCGGCTACTTACCCGCCGCCCGCGATCGAGGCTTGAGGGCCTCGATCGGTTAAACAGGGTTGCGATCCATTGCGATTTGTTTAA
>CAMDKL010000157.1 GCA_945900945.1 Pirellula staleyi DSM 6068 | reverse complement strand
CGTCGGACAAAACGGAATGTCTGCTGCTACAGCAGCTAGGAATCGTTGAGCGGACCGCAGGCCCCCCCGAAGCTTAAACGTCAACATGTTTCCAAAGGATCCGTTGAATTGCTTCTCGGCGATTGCATGGTCACTATGAGATTGCAAGCCTGGATAGTCCAGCAGACTGATTGCGTGATGGTTTTCGATAGATTTTGCAATTTCGAAAGCCGAGGATGATGCATGAGCCATTCGGACCGGTAGCGATGCCAACCCGCGTTGTGTCAACCAACAATCAAGCGGGCTACTGGTCATTCCAAACGATACCATCGTTTGGCGTATTCGGTCCCATACCACATTGCGACCGCATAACAAACCAAGCATAGCATCGGCGTGTCCACACACAAACTTGCTGAGGCTCTCCATTACAAGATCGGCACCTAGTGCCAAGGGTTGGCACAATACCGGTGTCGCAAATGTGTTGTCGACCAAGACAACCGTACCGGATTCTGTCGTCGCATACCCTCCGTATTGATGTGCTAGATGAGCGATCGTTTCGATATCGGGGACATTCAGTCGTGGATTGGTAATGGTCTCGATGATCAGCATTCGAGACGGTTTTCGAAAAGCGTGAATCCATGCCTTCGTGTCGGTCACATTGACGTCCTCTGACTCGATTCCCCATCGAGCTAGGTCTTTCTTAATAAAAAACGAAGTCCGACCATAGAGAGGCTGCCCTAAAAGTACACGATCACCTGGTTTGAGCAGTGCCATGGCCGCAATCGATATTGCGCTCATACCCTGCGCGGTGACAATGGATTCCTCAGCACCGTGCACAATGCGTAAGGCTTCAGCCAACGACGATGCGTTCGGATGCCCTTCTCGTCGGTAAACAAAGCCTGGAGATGTTCCGGCCAGGAGCGAGTCTGCTTGTTCGGTCGATTCCATTCGCCAGACCCCGCTCAAATGCAACGGTTCGGTTTGCGGCTGGCTCTTGGGAAACCATCCAATACCCTGGTCCGGGTGCTGATAGCGAACGTCGTCCAGTGGCGGTTTGTTTTTTCCGGTCATGCTTTTCCTTGAAGGCGACAAATCTGTTTCCATCATAGACCGGAGGCGAGCGAACTCCACTCGCGTTCAGAATTCTACTGACTTGCTGGCTAAAATAGAGTGAACAAGCCACAATGGCGGAGCAAGTGTTATTCTTGCATTATACGACACAGGCCAATCTTGATAGGTCTCGCAAAAACAGGTCTCGCATGACTTCCACAACCATTCCAGCCTTGGTACCCAGCCAACCCGGAGGAGAATCCTCAAATTCTCACGGCTTAGAACGCATTTTCGGTGGGATTTCTCTCAAAGCGTTGGAGGCATTCTGTCGCCGGATGGCGATTGGGACGAAGTCCGGTGTGGATCTACTACGGATGCTCGGACTCGAAGCGAAAACCGGCTCTCAACGCCATCGCGAGGTTGCACAAAACATGATCGACGCATTGCGAAACGGCCATTCGCTATCGGAATCGATGGCTCAGCAAGGTCATTATTTTCCTGGATTGCTCGTCAAAATGATCGATGCGGGCGAACATGCAGGAGGAATGGACAGGATATTTCGTGAGATGGCGGACTATTACCACGATCTCAAACAGACCCGCAGTGCGTTTATTTCGCAAATTACCTTCCCGGTCATCCAGTTGGGCTTGGCGTTTTTGATTGCTTGTGGCGCCATATTCATGAATGGCTTTTTCGCATCAGGTTCCTCTCAAGACAAGCCGTACGATATAACCGGCGTTGGTTTGCGCGGTGTCACCGGTGTATTGATCTTCACGAGTCTCGCTACCATTTTTTTTGGTAGCCTGGCGGTGGTAGCTTTCGGTGTTTGGAAGAATTGGTTTGGCTGCCACAAAACGTTGGTGCCGTTGGTTCGTAACGTACCTGTCATTGGAACGGTACTCACGACGACCGCGCTGTCCCGTCTTTCGATGACTTTATCGATGATGCTTGGTGCCGGAGTGGATGCCAAACGAAGTGTACGCGATTCTCTTCTAAGTACTGGCAACTACTACTACATCGCCGGACTTGAGACGACACTGTCAGCCATCGGAAAGGGAAAATCGTTTGCGGAAGCGCTGGATGCACCGAAGTTGCTACCTGAGGAGTTCATACAAAACGTCGAGGTAGGTGAGATGAGTGGTTCAGACAGTGAATCGTTAGAACGTATGGCGGTGGTCTACCGCGAGAAGGCACAGCTCGCACTCAAGCAGCTCGCTATTCTATCGGGTTTTGCCGTCTGGATGTTCATTGCTGCGATGATCATCACCGCGATTTTCATGTCCGCTTTACAATACATCAAGCTTTTGAATGAATTCTTGCCCTGAATAGTTTAGAAAGAGACCTGACCCCTTTTCCTATTCCAGACAGTAGAGAACCGGATTTGTCCTAAGGAGAAATCGATTTCGGTAGACGGCGAGCGACGCATAGGTTTCGCCAAACAACTCGTTCTTGCCGAGCTCAACGTATTCGAGCCCAGGTCGAATGACAGTTGTGACCCCCTCATTGCTGGTAAAGTATATATGGCCGCCTGCATATGTCGGGCTCGATGCGTGGCCTCCGCCTACACGATGTTGCCAAACCATTTCTCCCGTTTCCAGGTCAAGCGAGGTAGCGATGCCTATCGCCGAAACGAAATAGATCCGGCCGTCAACCAAGATGGGTGAGGATATTTCTGGTCCATGACTTTGGGATTTCCACACAATGTGAGAGTCGGTAACGTCATCCGTGCCGTTGATGTTCACAGCGACCATTTGAGGCTTGCTGTACCCTGTAGATACGAACACTTTATCCCCATGAAAAACAGGCCTTGGGACAGCAGAATACCCGCTTCCCACTTTTGCACGCCACCATTCCTGACCATTTTCAGGATTGTAGGAAACAAGCCATTGAGCCGACATAGAAATCAATTGCGTTCGAGGATTCGATTCCACGATGAGCGGAGTACTGAAGGAACGCCGAAAAGCATGATCTACTCCCTCAAGAGATGGGCGGTCGGTTCTCCATTTGGTTTCGCCCGAACTCGTATCGAGAGCAACGACGAACTGCTGGTCGGCACCATCGCAAACCAAGTACAACAGGTTGCGCCAAACAACGGGAGATGCCGCGCCGCCCGTAATTTCCTCCACCTTGAACTCGCGACGCCATAGCACGCGTCCGGATTCGATCTCGATGCATGCCGTACCCAACGCTCCAAAATGGCAGTAGACACGCTCGCCATCCGAAACGGGAGTGGGAGAGGCATAGCTATTCGAAGAGTGAATTGGCGGCGGATCATCAATTTCAAAAAGCTCGATTCGACGAAGTATTTCGCCGGTATCCGCATTCAATTCCAGCGCGAAGAGCTTTACCGAAGCGTGAGTTTGAAAGTCGATGACGCCATACGGTCGCTTCGCAATTTTGTCTTCCGATTTACTTTCTTCTAGTGCTACCAGTTCAGACGTAGTTATCCAAATTCGATTCGCTACGACAACAGGCGACGACCAACCTTGACCTGGAATCGTCGTTGCCCAATAGGGCTTATCAAAGACTCCTCCCCATTTTGTTGGGACGACTACTTCGCCTGCATCTCCATTGCCGCCTGGACCACGGAATTGCCACCAGTCGTCAGCGTGCAAGAAATGACCAAAGCTTACCGCCAGGATAGCGAGGAGTAGCAGGGGTCGTGCAGACATCGGGGGTTCAATCCTTGCCTTGGAAATGTTCCTGGAAAACGTGCTGGATTCGAAGCATAGGTCTTGAAACGGCTGCTGGCAAGTCGATCAAACTCCGGTTAGGCAGTCGATTCACGCGAAATAACTAAGCTTCAAATCACCTTTAGGCATGGCAGCCGACAAGAAACTTCCGCGTGAACCGACTGTCCCACCCAGAAGTGGGTTCGTTGGTACGTTTTTATTGGCTGGTTGCCTTAAGTTCCACAAAAAGTGCGATAATGTCTCGTATCACCTGAGGGTGCTTGGTATTCCGCGTAAGCGTCATTGCGATGGAACGGCTTTTCTAGCGCAGCCAATAGTTTGTGCATCACTGACAAATCACCCCGCTGGCTCGCTGCATCGAGTGCTTCCTCAACGCGATGATTGCGTGGAATGACAAATGGATTGACGCTCTGCATCTGCCTCTTCGCTTTATCGATTGGTTGACCTTCACGTTCCAATCTCTGTTGCCATTTCTTATACCAATGTTGAAATCGCTCCGCAGCAAACTTTCCTTTATCGCTGAGGTAATCACTGGCTAGCTCCTGAAACGTATTAGTAAAATCGGATTTCGCTTCGTGCATCCAATCTAGCAATTCCGCAATCAATTCCTTATCGCTTTCCTCTTCGTCCACCAAACCAATCTTGGCTTTCATCTCGGCCATCCAGTAGCGCTGGAAAACTTGCGGAAACGCATTTAGGTCATGCGTAGCAACTTCGATGGCCTTGTGTTGATCCACATCGATTAGCGGCAGTAGCGTCTCGGCGAATCGAGCTAAATTCCACTGCGCGATTGATGGTTGATTCCCATAGGCATAACGTCCGCCATGATCGATGGAGCTAAATACTGTATCGGGATCATAGACATCCATAAATGCACATGGCCCGTAATCAATCGTCTCCCCGGAGATCGCCATATTGTCAGTATTCATCACGCCATGCACAAATCCAACCGCTTGCCATTTTGCAATCAACGCAGCCTGCCTGTCGACTACCGCTCTAAAAAACGATCCATACTTGTTTGGTGCGTCAACCAGTTCGCTATAGTGCCGCTCGATCGTATAGTCCGCTAGTACCGTCAAATTCTCCGTATCTTGTTGAGCCGCTAAATACTGAAACGTTCCAACGCGTATATGGCTCTTGGCGACTCTCGTTAGAATCGCCCCTGGCAGTGTCATCTCGCGATAGACTGCCTCGCCAGTTGTTACCACAGCCAGACTGCGCGTGGTCGGAATGCCCAGTGCATGCATCGCCTCGCTGACGATGTATTCGCGTAGCATCGGCCCCAGCGCCGCCTTGCCATCGCCCATTCGAGAGAATGGCGTGCGTCCCGGCCCCTTAAACTGAATATCGTACCGCTGTCCCGTTGGCGTCAGCTGTTCACCCAGCAAGATCGCTCGGCCATCGCCCAACATCGTGAATCCGCCGTACTGATGTCCCGCATAGGCCTGCGCAATCGGCTGCCCACCCTCAGGAATGAGCTGCCCAGCGAACACGCTCGCTAAATCGGCATCTGACAATCTGTCCAAATCTAACCCTAATTCCTGCGCCAACCCTATATTAAAAATAGCTATCGCAGGCTGTCTGACTTTCGCTGGTGCAACTTGCCGAAACATAAGCTCCGGCAGTCGCGCATAGCTGTTATCAAAATTCCAGCCCACGATCTTTCGTTCTGTTAAATTCTCTTTTGCTGCCAATTTCCTGTCCTCAATTCGCGAGTAAAGCCGGCACTGACCAGCGGTTCAACCGACCTTTAGCCGTTTTCTTCCTCCAAGTAGCATTCACATCAACGTCATTTGGCCTTCAGCGTAGAGATGAGGAAATCAGTCGGCGTGACGTATTTCACATTCGGAGCACCGGGGTATTGAAGCTCGCAGTTGACCGATTCCATTCCACAGTTGGCCAAGATTCTTACGCCGCCATCCGACCGATCCGTGTTGAGGATGAAGCGTCAGGAGAATCCTGGCGCTTCGATAGTTCCTCTTCAACTAGCCATCGCTGGCAGACGGATTCAAATGTTCACAGTTATGTTCTGTCAGATTTCTGTTAAGCAAAATGTCACTTTCGAGATTCGTCTAGAGATGTCTTAAGTCTTGATTTTCGAGCGTGCCACCCGAATTAAACCCGACTCAACGATCCGGTGTACCCACCGAATGACTCGGTCTCGACGCCGAGTCTTTGCAGGATCGTGACGAAGAGCTTTGCCAGCGGAAGTTCTTCCACTTCAATCTTGCCTGTCCATCCAGCATCCGTATCGATTCCTGCGCCGGCCTGATTGTCGTCGTTTCCTTTGCCGAACTTGAGATACCGACCGTTGGTGAAGCCGAGGTTCTTACCACCGGCGGAAATGATTGGATAGTTGCGTGAGAGGTGGAAACTGCTGGAAGCAGAGCCATGCATGGCAAGCGTGTTGTCCAGCATATTGCCTTTGCCGGTTGGCTCTGGAGTATCCTTCAGTCTCTGCGAGAAGCGACCGAATTCCTCGGCCTGATAGCGATTGTAGGTGCCAAGATTCTTCCAGCCTTCGGGCTTCTTGATTTCATGAGTCAGGCCATGAGCACCACCAAGGCCAACGGCTTGTGACAGCAGGTCGTGCGGGCCTTCGCCGTTTTCTCTCCCCAACTGAAACGTCGCCACGCGAGTAGAATCACTGAGGAAGGAAAGGTAGATCAATTCATACATCGTCTGAAAATAGAGTCTGGCTTCTTTGGGCTCAGCATCCAGATGAAGGTTTCGGGCATCCACTTGGGGAATCGGAGTATCGATCCACCTTTGGGCTTTCGCCAGTTTCCGCTCCGTATCACGCACTGCGTCAAGATACTGCTTGAGCGTTTCTTGATCGCGGCTGGAGAGTTGGCGTCCCAGCGATCGAGTATTGTCAATCAGGAGATCCAGGGCACTCTTGCTTCTCGCAAGTCGTGCAGCCGCGTCTTTGCTGCTCGTCACAAACAGCAGGTCGAAGATTTCCTTTGGCTTATTCATTGCCGGAATCGGGCGTCCTTCACGATTAAAGGACTGAGTTTGCGCGCCACGAGGGCCGCCAACGCCGCCATTGGTCGACATGACGAGAGAAGAGTGTCGAGTGAAGTCGCCTGCGTGCTCTGCATACACCTGATCAAGAGAGATCGAATTTTGATATGGACCGTGACCACCTATTGGCGCGCCCGTCAAATACTGATCGGCATTGGAATGGCCGTGAACCTGCCTTGCGGCAGGATGCGACAGCCCGGAATAAATCGTGATGTCAGCCCGCAGTGGCTCGAGCACATCGAGCACTTTAGTCAATTCGAACTCCTTTTCGCCGCCCCGAGGGAACCAACTCCAATCGTTCCATGCAGGGTCTGATTTGAGTGGCAAACCAACACCGTCAGGGTGGTAGATACTGACAAAACGTTTTGGAGTCTCGTCCAGGCTTGGACGGCCTGCAGCAAACGATTCAAACCACGGTAAAGCCAGGGCCACACCGGTGCCGCGAAGAAACGTTCTACGACTCAGCAATACGGATTTGTTATTCATCGTTTGTTCCTGACTCTTACTTAGAGTTGAAGAGGTTACTGTTAATGATCAGATGGATCAGGTCGCCCAAGCGATCATCCCTTAGTCTGAACTGCGCGGTCAATCTGTCAATGTCAGCACGGTCACCAAAAGAAAGTGGTCTGCCAAGTGCGTAAGCAGTCAGCTTATGTACCATCGCTCTGGCAAATTGATCTTGTCGGTCCGTGAGCAGGTATCGCTTGAGCCCATCGATCCCAGCCAGCGTCTGCCGATTGAATAGTTCTGAGGTCGCATCGACCGGCTGGTTCTTGACGTGAGTCCGGTAGGCTCCGAAGGCATCGTAGTTCTCAAACGCGATTCCCCACGGGTCGATCTTGGAGTGACACGATACGCAAGCCGCCTTGTTCCGGTGATCGGCGATCCGTTCTTTCAAAGTCATTTTCAGAATCTCAGGGTCCGTCAGGTCGACTTCAGGGACGTTCGGCGGTGGCGGAGGCGGCGGATCGTCAAGAATGCGTTTCAGCATCCAGACGCCACGCTTGAGGGGATGAGAATCCTTGCCGTCGGAGTTCATCGTCAGTATCGCCGCACCCGTCAAAAGGCCGCCGCGATTCGTTTGAGAAGTGATTGGCACTTTGCGGAAATGAGGCCCGTAAACCTTTGGAATCTGATAGTGTGCCGCCATTCGCTCGTTGACCATAGCGTAATCGGAATGGATGAAGTCCATGATGCTGTGGTTGTTCTTGAGGATTTCATCAAAGAAGGCGATCGGCTCTTCCAGCATCGCTTCCCTCAAGGAACTGTCCGTGACATGAGTCACACTATTCATCCTATCCAACCCCAGCCATTGCTCGACGAAGTTCTCTAAAAATCGACTTGAACGCGGGTCTGCCAGCATTCGCTTCACTTGAGTAGCTAGGACCTCAGGTTCTCTCAGCTTTTCCTGGTCCGCAAGTTTCAGCAGTTCGTCATCAGGAATACTGGACCACAAAAACACGGCGAGGCGGCTGGCAAACTCAAGATCACTGATTGTAGCCGGCGATTTCGTCTCATCAGTCGTCACTCTTTGAGTCAGGTAGAGGAACTCCGGGGTGGCCAGCGCGGTCGCGAGTACTTCCTGCATTGCATCTTCGAACGTCGATAATTCCGGTCGGTACTTCGCAAACAGGGTCATGAACTGATCGATTTCCTGCGAGGTGACCGGGCGACGCCAGACACGTTTCAGGAATCGATTCAGCACCTCGCGGCCATAGATCTGCTCGTCACTCTTGTTGTCGCTTTCAATGAAGATGTCCGTGTGTGTCTTCGGAGGCCATTGCTCGTAAAATGGAGCACTGATTTCGATGTAGTCGATTAAAACATGGAGTCCGTCTTCACCGCCAGCCGCATTTGAGACATTGTGAATGTGCAGGAACTCATCTCGTCGTGGAAACGTTGAGGTGAGTTTCCGGAACGGGTTGCGCTGGACATCGCTCAGAGGGATATCGAAGTGAATGAACTCGGGATTGTCGCCAGTTGCCGTCACCGGGATGTCGCGTTCACTTACGACTTGTGAGAAGTTGGCGTTGTTGCTGGTGTGGGCACTGAAAATCAGACGCAGGCTCGCATACTCGTCAGGGTTCATCGTAGAACGACCGGCTCGAATGCGAACGCGCATGATGCCGTCGTCGGGAAGAAAGCGATCCAGATCCTGTTTCAGCTCCTTGGAGCGAGGAAGAACCAGCACAACAGGAGAAACAGTAGGCGTTTTTCCGACGGCAGCGTCGGCCTGAGGCATCGACTTTCCAGCGGTGAATTGAATGCTCTCGCCAGTGTCTCGATTGAATAGCTGCTGTTGACTTCTGGACTTCTTAGCGTTTTGCTTACTCTTGTCGGATGCCTTGTCCTCCTTTTTGGACTCCGTCTTATCCATCTCTTCCTGCATCGAAATGATGTAATTGACGGCTTGCGGACGCTCACCACTCACAGTGGCTCGCTTGATCGCTTTTAACCCGATCTCACGATAGGTCTCGAACTGCATGGCTGACATCTGCAGCAATTCCGAGCTATTCTTGAAACCATCGTCAGATGCGGTTTCCGGCGGTAACTTGTTCGCGAGGGCATATGGCATACCAAGCAGGTCCTGCAGGGCGTAGTTGTATTCGTAATTCGTCATCCGACGAAAAGACGAATGCTCCTTGTTGTTGCGATGTATGACCGACGCTTTATTTAGTTCCCCGCCAATCCAATCAACAATGTAGCCGCGATTTGCGTCGCCGAGCGCATATTCCGGTTCGTTATCGGGGGGCATCTCGGAGTTGCTTAGAGCGTTGTAGACCTCGCGCCATCGCTCGACGTCTGGGCCGGTTAGCATGTCAGAATTCAGTTGGTCGATGCGAAGTCTGCCCTCAGACTTTTCGGGTCCATGACAGGCGAGACAGCTCTTTTTTAGGATCGGCTCCACCGACTCTTGAAAGAAAGCTATGTTCGCTTTTGGAATGGCCTCGGTAGCTTTCGCTGCTTCCTTTGTCTCTTTTAAGAATCTGGACTTTGAGCGTCCCTGTTCTTTGGCCGTTTCCAGAGTGATCGGAGTCTCCTGACCATCGGCGGCCAGAATCGCGTATGCGGTTCCGAGTAAAAACAGAATGGTGATTTTCAGTATCTTCAGAGGCTGTTTTAGCCAGCTTTGGCTTACAAATGTATGCACTGGCAAACGGGCGACGGAACGGATTAAATCGGTGGGGGATTCTTGGATGATTGTGCCTCCGCAGCGCATGGCGCTTTACCAGAATGGTGCAATGATACACCAATCCAGCATAGCAATACCGAGCAATTGCAACGATAGTGGATGGCTGCCAACGCAGGGCTCTTCTCGTGCTGACAACCACAACATTTGGGACTTCTTTGCGCGAGTTCTCGCCACTCCCAGTAGATCAGTATACTGCCTCGAATCGCGCCCGTATGGTACAAAAAGTTGAACGGTGGGTAAACAAGCATTTTTGCGGCAAAAAACGGTTCCGTGAATGAACTCTTTCGAGCAATCCTTTGGCAACGGCTTCACGGCTCCATCCAAATCGTTCTTCGTTCTTCGGTCTTGCGTGCGCTGCCGTCACAGAGCTTCGCACAAACTGCGGCGAAGATGCTTCGCTTCTGACGACCGTTAACCTGCTTCGCCGCAAAAACTAGCAACTCGTCGACCGTTCCATCCATGGAAAAAATCCTCCTTGAAAAACGGATTCAAAATAAATCCAGCCTGACATATCCTGGCTTTTTCACAAAGAGCAATATTCATCGATTCTCGATGAAAGCAGCGTCCACGTGAAGTCTGCGGGTGAGTTGCCTCGCGAAAGATCATGCACACCCTCTCCGTTCGTACTCGTACTCAGCGAAGCGGTACTCGTACTCGATCGCTTGTCATCGAGTACGAGTACCATCGCAAGCGATTGAGTACGAGTAGGAATGCTCGTCAAATCGAACGGACCATTTCAGGTAGTTTTCAGGCCGCCGCTCGCCTTATTGGTCTATTCTCGCATGCTATGTCCTTCCATTAGACAAGCAATTCCATAGACTAGTTCGTTAAGGATTCGTTGGCGATTGATACGGGGTGCAATTTTGGAACGTTCGGGACTTGAAATTTATCTCGACAACAATGCAACAACACAGGTGCATCCAAAGGCTTGCGCCGCGATGTTGAATGTAATGGGAGAAGGCTATGGAAACCCCTCAAGTGCTCATCGTGCTGGAGAGAAAACGAGAAGGGCTTTGTTCGTCGCGCGAAGTAACGTCGCGGAGTTGTTTGGATGTTTGTCAGAGAACGTTGTATTTGGAAGCGGAGCTACCGAGCTCAATAATTGGATCTTGAATGGGCTTTGCAATAATCCGGATGCACACCTGATAACAACGACTGTCGAACACCCATCTATCCTACGGGCAGCCGCTCAAATCGAGCAGAAAGGGGGCAAGGTAACTTATCTCCCAGTCGATTCAAATGGACTTATTAATTTGGAGGATTTGGAGGATTCAATTTCTTCACGCACAGCGCTAGTGTCTGTTCAATGGATTAATGGCGAGACCGGAGTCATCCAAGATGTAAAATCAATCGCGTCAATTTGTGCATCCGCCAAGGTTAAATTGCATTGCGATTCCGCTCAAGCGTTTGGTAAGATCAACATCAACATCTCCGAGGTGCGCGTTGATTTCCTCACTTGCAGCGCACATAAACTTCATGGCCCAACCGGCGTCGGAGCTGCATACTGCAGACAGTTTTCCGGATTGAGGCCATTGATTGCCGGCGGTTCACAAGAGTTCGGATTACGAGCAGGCACCGAGAATATTCCAGGCATAGTCGGATTTGGAGTTTCAGCACAATTGCGGCGTGAGGACTTTACCAATATTAACAAGCAAGTGCAGGAGCTTCGAGACCGCTTCGAATCTGCCATCTTAACAAATATTCCTGCTGCACGAGTTAACGGCACATCTGGATACCGTAGCCACAACACATCCAATATTTGTTTTGAGGGCATTGACGGGCAGGCGCTCATCGCTATCCTGGATCGACTAGGATTGCGTTGCTCACAAAGCTCTGCCTGCTCCAGCCAAATCCCAGAGCCTTCGCATGTTTTGATCGCGATGGGGCTCTCCGAGAGAGACGCGTATTCCAGTGTTCGGTTCAGTATGTCTCAATTAAATACACAGAAGGAAATAGATGCTGCTGTTGAACTTGTGACCAAACGTGTCATGAAGTTACGAGAAACTAAGGTTGGTATCAACGCCTGATAAGTCGAAAGTGCAGCAATGAAATTCAGCGGTCATGAGACATTTCCCGTTCGTGAAGGCTGGTTACATAAAGGCTTGAAACTCCTCGGGGATAATGCTAGTCTTTTTTCAGATGATCAGGTAGCCGATCACTTAGGCGTTGGCCGAAACATGGCCAAGTCGATCAAGCATTGGTTGCATGTTACCGGATTATCTGAGCTTTCTGGTAGCGAGTCTAGCGGTAATCAAGTGGTTGCACGGCGGAGTAAGTTGGGTGAAATGATTTGGGACCGAGATCCGTTTTTCCTCGAAATCGGAACTTGGTGGATCCTTCATATCAATTTAGTCTCCTGTCGAGATGCCGCGTCATCTTGGTATTGGTTTTTCAATAAGTTTGGGCATGACCGATTCGATCGCGCAGTCTGTCTTGAGGCGCTGTGTCGGTACATTGGCTCTGAGGGGAAGCGGGTATTCAGCACATCCACGATTCAGCGTGACCTTGGTTGTATGTTGCTAAGTTACGCACGAAGTATTCCGCCAGTAAACGAAGATCCTGAAGACGGGACCGATTGCCCATTTAGAGCGTTGGGTCTTTTGAGTTACTACAAAACTTCCGGGTATTATCAGGTTAATCAAGGAGTTAAGGATATTCCGTTAGATGTTTTTTGTTATTCGATGTCGAAGGCCTTTGGTGAGACCATGGAGCGAGCGAAAACGACAGACATTCGATTGCATGATGCTGCGCGTCATCCGTTTGGTCCCGGCAAAGCGTTCTGCCTATCGGAAGAGACACTTTTTGAGCTTGTTTCTACGCTGGAATCGCGGTCGTTTGATGGCCAAGTTCAAATCGTGGGTAGCGCTGGTGATCGTTTCATCCGAGTTCGAAGTCTTTCGCCTTTGGATTGGATCGATCGGTTTTATAAGCATACCGCAGAGGTGACATATGCCTTCTGAAAGGCGAAATACGAATTCTGGAGTTTCGGATTTAAATACTGACCTGTTTTTAAGGTCGATCAACATCGCGTTCGATGCTAACTCGCCTGAGCGCGTTGGACATTTTCGTCCAACTTCTAAGTGCGTGCCGCTCATTCGTGCTTTAATGGGAATCGAAAATGAGCGTTCCTTCTTTTTGGTCGCGCCTTACGGATCAGGTAAGTCGCTCACGGCAGCTTACGGGCAGCATCTGGTTGAGAACAGCAAAGCCTCTGGCGCTGTTCGGCTTGAGATCAACAAACGACTGCAATTGGTTAGTCCCGAACTGGCGGAGTTGGCACAGAAAAGGCGAATAAGTTCATCGAAAAAAGGACTCGCTCTGACGTTGCATGGCCACGTGGAAAACGTTGCTGAACAGCTTAAGGTAGCGGCCTGTGATTCACTGCGCCGAATCGGCCTTAAGCGTTGGGGTGCTTTATCAAGCTTGAAGACAAATGACGTCACGGTTGTCCTAACCAAGATTCGGGAAATTTGCCAAAAAGACAATTGCGATTTAGTGACGATAATTTGGGATGAGTTTGGTCGTCATATCGAAGCGTTGGTGGCTCAGGGGAGAGGTGACCAGCTATCCGAGATTCAGACGATCGCGGAGTACGCATCAAGGTCAAAAAGAAATCTCCTTACATTCTGTGCAATCTTGCATCAGGGTTTGTTGCATTATGCTTCTGGCTTACCACAGGCGATTCGATCGGATTGGAAGAAGATTGAGGGACGATTTGAGACGATCCAATATTTCGACGATAGCAAGGAGATCTATCGACTGATCGCCGAAGTCGCCACTGCCCGGCGTCTGGCTTCGGGTGATGGCCAATCATTTAGAGCTGCACAGAAGCAGTGCCATGAAGTAGGTCTATTCAGCGAATTCGAGGCTGGGGAGTTGGTCGATCTACTTAAAGCTGCTTATCCTCTCGAGCCTGCAGCTTTGTACTTGCTTCCACGTGTGTCGGCGCGAGTGGCACAGAATGAACGAACGCTCTTTAGTTTTTTATACAACAGCAAGCTAAACAATCGAGTTTCTGTGGCCGACCTTTACGATTTTTTTTCGCCAGCTATGCGTTCGGACACGGCGGTCGGCGGAACTCATCGCCAATGGTTGGAAACAGAAAGTGCCATCTCAAAGTTGCCATACGAAGATGAGGGTATTGCCATCCTAAAAGCGGCGTGTCTTTTAGGCCTTGGCACAAGCGGCGAGCGTTCGAAAACCTCACATGCTCTATTGGTATTTTCAGGGCGAGGTTATTCGGGAGTCAGCTCAACGAAGGTTTTTAATCAACTTGTTGATCGCAACCTGCTTTTGCATCGAAAGCACAATGATGACGTATCGGTATGGCACGGCACAGATCTTGATTTGAGAGGGCGACTCGGCGATGAGCGTGCGAAGCTTGTTCCTAACTTTAACCTCATTTCCTTCTTGACAAAGGAAGCTTTGCCGCCGATCTGGAAACCTGTCCAGCACAACGACAAGAACTGTATTCGGCGTTATCTGTCTGGGGCGTATCTATCAAAATCAAGTGTCGAGTGCATTCACAGCTGGGCAATTACCGAAATTTCTCCGGATTCGGATGGCCGAATTGTCTATCTGCTTACTGATAATCAAGATGAATTGAATGAAGCAAGGAAGACTGCGCAACAGCTAAAGGAAGATGAAAGACTGTTTGTCGCGATTCCGGCTGCACCGCTTCCACTTTATGATGCG
>CAMDKL010000156.1 GCA_945900945.1 Pirellula staleyi DSM 6068 | reverse complement strand
CATGCAGGATGACTTTAAGTCTCGCCTCAGAAGAGGACTGCGGACGGGAAGAAAGAAAGGCAAAGAGATCGATTGGCCCGTCGCTTTGTAGTTGTAGATACTCTTGGAGTAAGTCTTCGTGCATAGAACGTTTTCGAATTTAGTCGGGGTGATTTTGTAAATGTTTCCGCAAGTATTGTGATGGTGCAATGCAACAACGAATCTGTCGGGCTGGGAAATGCGCCATTGTAGCGATTCACGGTTGGTCGATTTATCCAACCTTTCGTGATTTAGAAACTTTCGCCGAAAACCGTTTTGGTTCGCATTTCGCAGACAAGCCGCTTCGGACATATCAGACCGAAACGCCGAACAAATGTTCGCAAACCTGCGTCGATCCCCTCGCCTCCAACTTGGCTCAGGGCAATGTGGTGATAACCACGACGGAAGGGGTTCGGGCGTTTCTCTTGTCATTCACGTTAGACGAACAGTGGACTTCTGCGCGCCAACAAACTCGCAACGTTTTAACACGCGAATGGCACGCCGGATCGATCAGCACTTATTGTTGGGGCACCGACATACCACCTAGCCCTGGTCTCATTCGCACCCTTTTCCGTCATTTCGAACTCGCTTGGTGTATTCCTACGGATAGACGCGGCTATTGTGGCTGCGAGTGTCAGTCTTTAGGCGGATTACTTTAGCGGCGAAACACATGGAAGTGCTAGTGCTAATCTCGACCGATCCCCCTTCTTCGTTTTCCCCGGCGGCGCGACGTTCGGAAATCGCGGCAATTCTGGCCGTTGGTATCGTTGGACTCAAATCGCGTTCGGCAATCGTGGCTCCAGATCAACCGAAGAACTCTCGGGAATTTCCAGCAGCTTGCCTTGATGTTCCTTCGAAAAGCGTGCTCTCTGTGACCAACGTGGTTAACGACTAGTGAGACCGTTTCAAATGGGGGTAACGATGCAATTAGATATCGACAAAGAGGTCGTCAAGCTCCAGCGCATGACTGTAGGCGATTTGCGAGAGAGATTCAAAGAGGTTTGGGGCGAACCAACCCATACTCGCAACAAGCCGTGGTTGATCAAACGAATCGCTTGGAAAATGCTGTCGAACATTGACGGTGATATTTCGGAGCGTGCCAGGCTTCGCGCCGCCGAACTCGCTCGTGGCAACGAAATCCGAACCACCATTCTAAATTCGATGAAGCCTTCGACTAAGTCCGCTGTCAAAACGGTCGGGAAGAGCCGTTGGGAATCTGAGGGTGGAGCGGTGTCCATAACTTGGGACCAGGCGAGGCTGGCCGCTGAGGATGCGTATGGGCGAATCAACGAGCGGGCCGGAAGCAAGCTGAGATAAGGTCCTGCTGGGGTTGAACGTTCTATTGGCTGAACGGCAATAGGACCGGCCCGAGAATGGGCGGGTTCGAGTTAATGGGCGCAAAGCCTCCGGAGGTTCCGTTGAACGCAGGCTGGTATACGATCGGAACCGACGTTTTCATGGTTGGGGGTGCCGCGACCGCAATCCCTTGACTGGCCTGCAATCTCAGCTGTTCTCCGCTCGCGACCAACGCATCCAGAGGTACGACGGGATCGGGACTCAATTGTACATCGATGATTCGTTCATCCCGCTTTTCATAGGGCCATAGCGTTTCGCTGAAGAAGTCAAGAGGCGGAATAGCGTACCAGGGCGGATTGAACTTTCTTAGAAATCGCTCGGTTCGATAGCCGTCTCGAACGATTTCAAAGCTCCGCGTTCCATAGTACGTGAAGTTGGTAGAGACGGGTGTTAAACCGATTGGCTGTTTGTCGATGTAAGCCATTGCGCCTGAAGGAGTTGTTCGAACAGTCATCCGCTTCCGGATGCAACCGGTCGAGGCCAAGACAGCGAAGGCCAGAACCACGGCCAACGAAATTCGGGTGGTGAAGACTCGTCGTTTTGGAAATACGATTTCAAGCATTTGCTGTTTCTTTTTGGAAATCAGAGAATCCACCGCTTTCGACAGGTTTTATGGAATCGGCAAGTCGAGTTGGCCGCCGAGTTTAGGATTCAAGCTAGCTTGAACGCAAGGTAGGTTAGGGAATATCGGGAAATCTCGTCTAAACCCTTGTATTTTTCTTTGCTTCGGCAACGATTGAGCGACCAAGTTATTTAGCCCACACACATCGAGCCGTTTCCCTTGGCAGCAATCCCAACCTCTCCATCGCAAATCGGAACTACGCAGGACGCCCCATTTCCGGGCCGTGAGCCGCTAACTCCACTTTGCAAAGCAACTGGACACACGCTAGCATTTCTGGCTAAGCTCGTTAGCGGTTTCACAGTACGGTGGCAAGGCTCACAACCGGAAACGTGCCAGAGGGTCTACTTTGCTAACCACACGAGCCATTTGGACGCTGTCGTCCTATGGTCCTGTTTGCCAAAAAACCTCCGGCTGCTAACGCGCCCGGTGGCCGCTCAAGACTATTGGGGTGGTTCTAGTCTTCGACGATTTCTTGCCAAGTCGTTCAATGCGATTTTGATCGATCGGAAGCAGATCAAGGTGCATCAAAGCCCGGTAGAGTTGATGTTGCGTGAGATAGGCGACGTCTATTCTTTGATCGTTTTTCCCGAAGGCAGCCGTGCAATGGATGGCGAGATGGGAGAGTTCAAAAGCGGGTTATACTATCTAGCAAAAAAGCGACCGGATTTGGAGCTGATCCCGGTCTACATGGACAACCTCAATCGCATTTTGCCGCGTGGCGAGTTCATGCCAGTGCCGCTGCTTAGTTCTATAACTATTGGAAGCCCGATTTACCTGGAAGCAGGCGAATCGAAAGTCAAGTTCCTTTGCCGAGCCAGTCGAGCGGTCAAGGTCCTAAAAGATCGGTAAGCCCTCGCATTGACTGGGAGCACGCTTGGATTTGCTGTTTGTTCTGCAAAAAAGACTGAAAGCGAGTAAACTTGTGGAATTCAAGTCAAGCAGTTAGGCAAATTTCGAGATTTTTTGGACCAAAGAAAATGCAAAAACAGCGGATGGATTCGTCGGTTCGATTCATTGCGGCATTGGCGATAGGATGCGTCGTAATTGAATGTGTTCCTGGATTGGGAATAGCGATTGTAAACGCACAGCAGCCCAGGCCTAGGCAACGAACGACTACAATCAATATGGAAGTTGTATTGATGGCCGCGCCGCGTGAAGTTCTCGTTCTATTAGAAGAAGCGGAGCAACGGATCAAGAATGAGCAATGGGGAGAAGCAACATTGACGTTAGGGATTTTGCTCGGGCTGGAGCAGGCCCGTCAAGATGACCTTACAGGCGTCGACTTTTTTTTGGATCGGGAAGAACTACCCGACTCGGCAGAAAAACCAGCCGAAGAGAAACCATTGAAAAGTTCCAAAGGTACCGTGTTTCAACGCACCTATGAACTTATCGAATCACTACCTTCCGAAGCTACAAAAATCGTAGATTTGCGGTACGGTTCCCTTGCAAGCCAAATGCTCGATAAAGCTATCGCCGAATCGAATTGGAGCAAGATTGCGGACGTCGCTGGGAAGTATGGGTTTACGACATCAGGCCAAGATGCCTCGGTGATTTTGGGGGAGCATTGGCTAAGAATGGGTGACGCGCGGCGCGCGGCCAGGCAATTTACTCAGGTATTTCGGCAAAAAAGTGCCTTGGAACGATTGGGGCCTGAATTAGGAATCCTGACCGCTTCCGCGTATCGAGGGGCAGGCATGCTAACCGAGGCCCTGAGCTTCATCGAATCAACGCGAACCCAGTTCAACAACGTCGATCTGAACTGGAAAGGTACAAAGATTAGTTGGGATGCACGGTCGGTTCTTTCTGAGAACCGTTTGGAACAGATGGAGCTGAGAGGCCAGCAAACATTCCAGCGTGTTGTAAAACAGCCCTATTATTTAAATGGCAATGCAAGTCGTAACGCAGAATCCAATGCTGGAATCCCGTTGCCAACTCTGCGTTGGCATGCCGAGTTGCATGAATCCCAGCAACATAAGGATAATTTGGAGCTCACACTCAAAGAAAAGCTGGCGGACGGGAAATCCAGCTTTATCCCATCACGGTTCCCGATCAGCGTTGGAAAGTGGGTCATCACCACGACATACGATCAACGCATAGTGGCAATTGATGCGCTAACGGGACTCAAGGGGTTTGAATGCCCTTATAGCGGCATGCCTATCGGATTCTCAATGGATCGATACCTAAACCGCGATAGCCATTCCTTCAATTTGCCTGCCCCTGACTACTTATCAAAACGCGTGTGGGGCGAAACACTGTTGGGATCAATCTCAAGTGACGGCGAGAGAATCTATAACATTAGCGAGTTGCCTGCGGTCGACATTTCCGAGAGTTTCGCGTTGGGTCCTAACGCCCGCGTTGCCAAGCCGCAAGGCTATCGCTCCTACAACGTGATGCAGTGCTGGAGCGTACGCGAAGAAGGCAAAGCAAAATGGGAAGTTGGCGGCCAAAAGAGTCAAACGGAACCGAAGTTAGCAGGAACGCTTTTCCTTGGTTCGCCGCTGCCTCACGAAGACGAGTTACTCGTATTGGGTGAGCTGAACAGCGATTTGTACTTGTTTGCTTTAGAACCCGAGACTGGAAAGTTATTATGGCGTCAACCGATCACGACGAACTATAACACGATTTCAAGCGACTTAATGCGCAGAAGTACGGGTGCAATGCCTGCAGCAGATGGTGCGATCATTGTCTGCCCGACGATTTCCGGATACTTGGTCGCATTCGATAAAGCGACTCGCTCTATGCTGTGGGCATTCAAGTATCCGATCAAGCCGACACTGTTGAATGCCAATCAATTTAGCCCGTTCGGACAAGTAGACTTGGTCGACTTTTCTCCTTTGACGCCGCGTTCAGTAGACACCTCTGTCGTTATCAGTGATGGTGTCGTGCTTTTTGCGCCTTCGGACGGCAACGAAGCTTACGGAATCAAGATCGACGACGGAACGGTCCTTTGGCGACTTAGCGATTCCCTAGTGGACCAAATTAGATACGTTGGGGGAGCTTGGAAGGACATCGCAGTCATCGTTTGTCAATCGGCAATCGTGGCCGTGGATCTTAAAACGGGTGAAAGCAAATGGCCTCGCATTGATCTTGCAAACGGGCAGCAAGTGATCGGACGAGGCATTCGAAAAGAGGGATCTTATTTCCTACCGACATCAGGCCAAACGATTTTGCAAATCGATCTCGCAAGCGGCAAGATTGCGGAATCCGTTCGCGTGGAACAACCATTAGGAAACATGATTTCTGTGGGTGATCGGTTGATTTGCGCAACCCCTTTCGAATTGGATTGCTATTCGGTTCGCGAGGCCTTTCAAACGCAACTCAAAGAAGAATTGCAACGTAACTCGATGTCTCCAAGCGGTCTCGCTCATCAAGGCGAATTGGCACTTGCCCACGGTGACTTCGAAGCCGCTTTAAATTTTCTTGATCAGGCTCGCAAAATCGATGCGAACAACGCTGAGGTAATTCTGCTTTTCAACAAAGCAGGCATCGCGGCATTGACCGCTGACTTTGACAGGTTTGTAGACCGAGTCGATCCATTTGAAAATCTGGCGATTGATCGCGACAGAGTTCCCTTTCTCCATCTCTTGGTCAAGGGGTTTCAAAAACAAGGGCGACACAAAGATACTTTGTCGACTCTGATGAAACTTTCTAATCTTCGCGCAAGGCAACGGCAGGAGCAGATGTCGGGAATGGCAACCATGTCCCTCACTCCGAACTGGTCGATTCAAGAGGATCGTTGGATTGCGACTCAGGTTCGGAATTCGATCGAAAAAATGACGCCAAAAGAGTTGGAAGATGCGAAACCTCTAATCGCGGGTGAACTGGATTCGCTCAAAAAACTCCCCTCTCATATTCGACGAGTCAAACTTGGTCACTTTGAGGCCATCCGCGAAACCGAACCGTTCAGACTGGAATCAGCCCGAACGCTGGTATTGCAAAAAGATTATTTGCAAGCGGAAAGGTTGCTTACATCAGATGGCTTTCTTGATGTTGCGGATCCGAAATCTATCGATGCAATTCGGCGCAAAGAAATTCTGGCCAGTATTTACGTTCGAACGAATCGCTTGGATGTCGCGGCACGCCTTTTGGACAATGACTTAGATCGTATGGAAAAAATCATTCGCGAGGTCGAAGGAGTATTTACCCAGCCCCTCCCTCCCTCGCAGGTTTCCGGTCTCGACGCAAACGTACTGCACAAGCCGATTGGCGAATGGCCAATTGGGAAAGTAAAAGTTACGACTAGTCAAGTCGATGTTCCTCCTTTATTCAAGACGACTCAACTGGATTCGAGCATGGTATGCAGATGGAAAACTCGAACCGGAGACTCATTGACCGGATGGGAAATTTTTTCAGGGACTTCCCATTTGGTTTTTTCAAATGGTGCCAGGGGCGAAGAATTTCAAATTTATGCAGACATTGGAAATCAGGAAAAATCGGCCATACCGCTCGTGTACTCAGTCGACAGTATTGTCGTACTGGAAATCAATCGCCAGTTAATTGTGGTTGATACCCTCCGTGGCTCCACAAAAGATCAAGAGGGAGTGCTGTGGCGAGAGCAATTTGAAGTCGAAAGTGTCGAAAAGGAACGAGAAAGAAGCAAATCACCACAGGACCTAAATATCTGGGGATTGCCAGCGACCAGGGGTGCATTTCGCGTAGCTTCCGTAACGCGAAGCGGCATTGTGATTCTTTTGGATGATGAGTTGTCATGCTTGGATCTAACTACGGGAGCGAAAGTTTGGACGCGAACTGGATTTAGGGGCTGCACGTTTGCATCGCATCAAGGAAAGTTGTTTATGCACCATCCAAAGAATCGATTGATTCTCCATCTCAACGTGCAAGATGGGGCAACATTAAGTGAAGTTCCATTAGCAGACGATGGTTGGTCCTCAATTGCATCGATTGGACGATACTGGTTGATGTCGGTGGATGCACAGAAACAATATGGACTAAGGCTGGTGGACTCTCTTGATGGCAGGGTCGTGTTCGATAAAGAGTTTTCCGTTGGCACCAAGATTGCGATGGACGGAGATACGGGCGTAATCCTTTTGAAATTGTCCGGAGAACTAACCTACTGGAACTTACTAGACGAGAAGGAATTCGTTCGTCAGATTGAAAGCGACCTGAAGTTCAGCCAAATATCTGTGCAGCGATTTGGGGACACGATGCTGGTAATGCAGTATAGCTCCGCCAATAAGCTGGACAAGTTCAGTGTAGGACCCGAGGTAAGCGATCCGAACTTCATTCCTGTTGCAGGCCGGATTTTAGCGCTCTCGGCAAAGGACGCAAGCAGTGTTTGGGACCAGAGTTCGGCTGTAAGACAATTTCACTTTCCAATTGCTCAGAATAGAAAATCGCCTGTGGCGGTTTTTCTTCGCGTGCTAAAAATTTCTAAGGTTATCGACAAAGCAGTTGACTTCATGTCCATCGCCATGATCGACATTCGAAATGGACACGTTCTTTATACCCGCGACGACCTGCCGGTCATTCGTGGTCTAGCCTTCTCGCAAGAGATACTTGCAGACCAGAATACAATCGCGGTCGATTACGTAGGCACACGAGTGGAATTAAACTGGACCAACGACGCGAGTAATGAAGAGCCAGTCTTCGACTTTGGTTACTTGGAATTTTCGGAGTTTAAAAAACGTGTTGAAGCGAAAGCGATGGGGGTGAAATCGCCCGAGTCGGCACCCTCTTCAAAACTTGAACCGTTGCCCAATAAATGAGAATTAGTTCGCTTCCACGTTACTATCGCAATCTCCGACGATGGCAGGAGATCATAGTCGTTTTGCGTCGATATGGATTGGCGGATTGGCTCAGTAATCTTCGTGTCGATTTCATAAGAGACTGGCTAAAAGACAACCAGGGGGTCCCGTTAGCCAGTTACTCACGAGAAGCCCGAGTGCGGATGGCTCTTACGGATCTTGGCCCAACTTTTATTAAGCTGGGGCAGGTCTTGTCGTTGCGTCCAGATTTGGTTGGCTCCGAACAAGCCGCCGAGTTGCAGCAATTGCAGTCGCAAGTTCCAGCAGATCCATTCGATCAAATTAGAGCCGTCGTCGAAACGGAATTGAAACTGCCAATCAACGAAGCGTTTTCTGAATTTTCTGAGCTGCCGATCGCATCCGCATCGATCGGACAGGTCCATGCGGCGAATTTGATCGACGGCACCCCTGTCGTCGTCAAAGTTCAGCATGTCAATATTCAAGCAAAAGTTAACGAAGACTTGGAGGTGCTTCGTGGTTTGGCGATGCTCGCTGAACGCATTCCTGAATTTGCGGTTTGGCAGCCTCGAGGCATCGTCGAACAACTTTCGCGTTCGATAAAGCGTGAACTGAGTTTTTCCCGTGAACTATCCAATTTGCAGATGTTCCAAGCCTCGCTAAAAGACTTTCAGGGTGTTGTTGTCCCACACGCTTACGCGAAACTATCGTCGGCTCGCGTATTGACCATGGAACGAGTCGAGGGACAATCGATACATTGTCTTGGGTCGCCCGATGCGATGCCCAGCGTCGATAGGATTGCCATTGCAAAGCGAGTTTCGTCGCTCTACGTCCAGTCGATTTTCCTCAAAGGGCATTATCATGCAGATCCCCATCCCGGAAACATCTTAATACAAGAGGATGGAACAATCGCCCTGCTAGATTTCGGTATGGTTGGCCGAATAGACGATTCGCTTCGAGGAACCATTGAGGAGATGCTGTGGGCCGTAATGCAACAGGATTCAGCCATGCTCACCTCGTTGATCAAACGCGCTGGAAAAATCCCAGCGTCAATGGATGACGCTCTACTTTCTAACGATGTCGCAGATCTCATCGCGACCTATGGAACCCAACCGTTGGATTCATTGGACCTCAGTGGGGCTCTCAATGATGCGACCGATATTCTGCATAGACATCGAATAACGCTGCCAAGTCAAATGGGTATTCTCATTAAGACGCTAGTCACTTTGGAGGGAACTCTTCGATTAACTTGCGCAAGCTTCAGCGTTACTGAAGCGATTCAACCTATGATGGGCAAGCTGCGTTGGAACCGATTCTCTCCTCACCGGCAAGTGCGACGGCTTCGACGCATGTATGTTGAAATAGAGGGTTTGGTCGAACGATTGCCTTCTCAGATCAGCTCACTCGTAGAATTGGTTCAAGAGGGAAAGCTCGATGTCCATCTTTCTCACAGAGGACTCAGTCCATCCATCAATCGACTGGTTCTTGGTCTTTTAACCAGTTCGTTATTATTGGGATCGTCCATTTTGATGGCCGCGAAAGTTCCTCCTTTGCTGTTCATGGGTGGCGGACCACTCGGTTTACAGGATCTGTCTCTCATGGGTTTGGTCGGCTTTGTTATCAGCACGCTAGTCGCTTTTCGCATTCTGCTGGCGATCAATAAATCCGGACACCTTGACCCAACCGCGGATGAGGACGTTTAAAAGGGGTCAGGTCTCTTTTTCCGTAGCTAATCGACTGGGAACTACACTTCAGTCTTCCATCTAGCTGGGTTCAGGCCGATTTCCTGAGACTTCGCTAGCATGTAAGCGAAATCCAATTGGTCCCGGTGCAGTTCCAGAAGCACTTCGATATCAGCCAGGTCGATCAACCGACCTGACTTGGCTTTGAATAGCAGTAGGTCCTCGCACGTGAGAATTCGCATCTGCGATTTTGCGCCTGGCAGTTGACCATCCGTTGCTCTTTGGATAGCCATTGCATGGTAGGGACTCTCTGAAATCAGAAAGTCAATTTCGATATCGATTAAGGAATCGGGAAAGCCTATTCGCCATTGCGAAACTTGAACAAAACCAAGCTGGGCGAGATGCTGTTGCTTGGCGGGGACCAGGCCTGCACGCCGCAGGCTCGAATCGAAATCATCGATACTGGTTATCAGAATCGCTAGATCAATATCACGGGTGCTTCGAGGGTACCCCCAATAGGAGACCGCAAGACCACCGGCTACGACGGGCGATACCCCCAAGTCAGCGACCATTTGGAACACACTGTCGAGCGCATCCATCAGCAGGCTAGGTGGCATCGATCGGCTCCGAAGATGGCTCGTCGGTGATGACTTCTTTCCACTTGAGCGATTGGTACTTGTTGTACCAATCGCGATACGCCGCTTGAATATCGCCATCGGGGCCCACCTGTGCTCGCAACCCAGCCATCAGCATCGCATTGCTCAATTCCATGGCTTGCGTCCATTTCTCCCATCGATCTTGAAGTTCTTCCGGCGTCGGCTTTGGACAACCGGTGAATTTTATTTCCATCGCGACAAGGAATCCAGATAAGTACATAAGGGAAAATTCGAATTCTGGCCGAATCCATTCAACTTTGCGTGCGTGTGGTTTTTATTGTGGTGTTCTTTCGGTGATTTAGAAAGGACTTACGAATTCCAAGACTGGTCCGGCTAGCGCTATACAGAGGAATTTCGACATGATTCGAACTATTTCCTACTTGGCGAATCGCTCATTGCGATTTCTGGCTCTTGTAGACCGAACGAATATGCGATCCTCCCGTTGTCGAAGGGGTGGTAACACTGGAGAATTCACCCATCTTGGATAGAACCCCCCATGCTGAAAGCAAGTCATTGCCAGTTAGGTCGTAGTTCTCCGGGAACGACCCGTCTAGCAACGAATCATCTATGCTCTCCATTCCTTCAACTAATGCGTACCTAAACCATGGTCGTGCAAATTCGAAAATTCTACCCATATCGACGTAAGAGGCACTCGACTGCTTGACCGTTGGACCAACAACCCCTTCTCCAATCGAGAGATTCTTTGCTGTAGCCAGGGCCGCTGACTGCTTATCGGAATAAGACTGGATCATATAGTTGGCTGCAAACAATACTTGTGGCATCATGTCCTTAGGCACAGGGCAGTCAGCCGGGATTTCGTATCCATACTTCTCGCTAACGTTGGATTCCGACTTGACTGGTCTAGGCACTTTATAATTCGCGGGAATGGAGCTCGGATCTTGCTTGCGAATCGACTCAACGATGTCGTCGCATATTTTGAATAGATCCTCATACGCATTTATTAGCAGCGACTTATTCCTGATGCCACTGACGACGGCAAATTCGGGCAGCGGCAATGGATCGACCGACGGCGGCATTTCTTTAAACCATTGCCTCGCAGCTAAATTTCCACCGCCCAGAACGATTGCGTGCTCACCCGAAATGGCTGGCAGGAATTTCTTCTCCCAAGTATCAGCCATTCGTACCAAATAGGGCCAGAAAGTGTCGGTTGACGCTTTGATCGTATCCATGGAGTCACTCCATTCGGCACTATTCCAATCCATCCCAGGCCAAATTGAATTCGCAACAGGCTCAATTTCCTTAATGACTTGACTCCAATCCAGTTCGGAAACTTCATCAAATCGAGTTTTCAGCTTTTGTACAATTTGTCGACTTAGCTGGAAATACTCAGGTCGGTCTTGAAGTCTGCTCGCGACGAACATCATGGGATCTCCCCCCAAGTGTTCGAGAGAAATCAGGGGCGAACTCGCATCGGAAACCACGTCTTTGGTACGTGTGTGGTCGTGCTTTTCCCAACCCTCTGCGGTCAAATAAGATAGAGAAGTCGCTCCTTTGAACTCGGGGACCAGTTTCGCAATGGATTCGTCGATCCAAGAGCAATCGGAAACAAGATCCTTAATAAAGTCCCTGATTTCACTATCGTCACCTAGTAATTGAACAAGTGGAGTGAGATTGGCCGAGAGGTTTTTTGAGAAGAAATTGTTGAGATTCGCGTCGAAGTTTGCTTTTGCCATAGCATCCGAAGAGTAGCTGACCGATGTCAGAGGTCGCGACAACGCTTCTCGAACCGGTTGCATTTCAGGATGTTCGAGAATTGATTTCCCCGTGCCCAATTCCAGCAGTGCTTTACCGGATGGACTCAATCCTAATATAAAGCACCCATCTAGCATGCCGATCGTAATCGTGATGCTTTTCTTTTCAATGACTTCTCGCACATTGTCTTTGGCTTCTTCATCGAACGAATCGTTGGTCGGAATGGAATCCCATGGAATTTGAGTTCCATCCAATCGCAACTGAAGTCGATTGCCTCGGGCGTCGTCAATGCGATCCAAGTTCTTGAGGATCAAAGCGCCTTCTGAACTCGACGCAATACCAAACTGCAAGAGAGCTTCCAGTTGGTCGAGTTTTCCTAACGCCAAATCCTCCTCTTTACAACGCGCACCGATGACCAAGGTCGGTAGGGTCAAGCCCGCGGTCATTTCGACTGCCTTCGTTACAATCGCACTTGCTTTTTCTTCGGCGGAACCATCGGAGGGAAGCGACAAAGAACGGAAATCAGCATTAAGCTTTCCTTGAGCGTCGTACCATTTAGAGATGTTTTTGTCGCCCAAAAGGAAGACTTCCGTGGAGAACAGATCTTTGAGGAAAGCCAAAGCTTCCTTGCTATTGGGGTTCTCTAGAAAAATTCGGATATTGAATCCGACGCCGGTGCGTTGTGACCATTCAGAACGAAGCCGCTCTAATGCATTTTCGACCGCCGAAATTTCAAAAAATTCCTTGACGACGGGGCCGGCTACGAATCGTTCCCATTGCTCTTGCATCCTCAAGGAAACGCTATAAATATCCACGTCGATGGGCGCTAATTTTAACGAGGCGATTTCAGACTTTTCCTGGGCCAAAGCCGTGGAAACCGAATTGCCGACAGCTAAACCAGCAAAGGAGAAAAACGCTATTGAAAATGTCGAACGGAACTGTTGGGCCAATGATTTCACTTTTTCATACTCCTACGTTGTCAATTGACTATCCATTGATTTGTTTTCAAACGACCGGAGCATGGATTTCTACCAGTCTGTTTCTCGCCACTGTTTGCTAGCAGGCAGTAGCGGTAGCTAAATTTCAAATTGATCAAGTTCATCCATCAACAGATCGATGTTCGGGAATTCTCCATCCGCTGACACGGCAATCTTGTTCAGCTTTGGAGCATTTTTAGGAATCGACACCGCACTATCCACCTGGGATGAGTGGGTAATTGGGGATGGCGTCTGTTGCGGCGACTTGACCGTCGGACCAGGAACAGTTAGTAGGGACTTGTTGCGAGAGATCGGAGCCCCAATGGAAAAGACTGGAGTCGATCGAGCCAACAGCAGGTCTTTGAGGGTTTTGATGGTAATGTCAACGCTTGTACTGGTCGCAAGCGTGATCAAAAAGATCTTCTTAGATGGCTGAAGACTAGCAACGCCGCTTTGTATTTTTGGGCTGCCGTCCACGGGAATGATTTCGACGGAAGGGATTCCTAATCGATGTAAATGAGTGCAGACATAATGGGACGACTCCCAAGTAGCGAGCGCAAAATCCCCTTTCAAGCCCTCAAGACAGAGGTGATCGGTCGTATCCAGCTCGATCGACTTCAGGTCTGCTATAAGAGTCGCATCGAGTCCACTCTCCATCACGATACGGGTGATGAGTTGCTCCTCGTAATCAGCGATGGAGCCTAAACGGCGTTCGTGCTGGCTGATAACGACGGGAATCCGAATTGCCATGCGATACTGGGCGCTTTCTGTTTACAAGGCGTCGAATGCCACTTCGAATGGTTTCATCATGCCGTTCAGGTCGCCGGAAGCCAAGCCTGCCGCGTACCACTTAACTCGCTGCTGTGAGGTTCCATGCGTGAAATTCTCTTTCCGCACTCGTCCTTGGGTTATTTTGTCGTCTCCGATTTGGCTCGCAGCATTCATTGCATCTCCGATATCGCCAGATTCGAGAATTTGTTTGGATTCCTGGGCATGTTTTGCCCAAACTCCAGCCAAGTAGTCAGCTTGCAATTCCAGTCGTACACTCAACTGATTGCGTTCCACGTCACCAGCACGATTCTGCATCGCCTGAATTTTCGAAGAAAGCCCGAGCTGATTTTGCACATGATGGCCGACCTCGTGCGCAATGACATAAGCCATAGCAAAGTCGCCGGGGGCCTTAAATCGCTGTTTCAATTCACGAAAAAAATCAAAGTCGAGGTAAACATTGCTGTCGCCAGGGCAATAAAATGGACCTACTGCGGCAGTCGCTTCACCGCATGCAGAACGCACTTGGCCTTTGAATACTACAAGTTTCGGCTCTTGATATCGAGCGCCGAGTTGCTCTCGGAAAAGTGTCCCCCAAACGTCTTCGGTGTCCTTCATTACGACCGAAACGAACTCCACCAGCGGAGCATCGTTGTCATTTTCGGGAGTTAGGGAGGCCCGAGATCCAGCTTCTTGCTGCTGTTGCTGGCCAACTTGTTCCATCAATTGCTGCGGATTTGCTCCGAGGAACATTATGATCAACAGGAATACGAGGGATCCAAGGCCACCTCCGACAACTATCCCACCTGCAGCCATGGCTGCTCCGCGTCGATCCTCAACGTTTGTTGATTGTTCCCGGCCTTCCCAACGCATAAATCATCATTCCTATTCTATGTAGCCCAAAAGCAAACCTCGCCAAACTGGAGCGATGTGTAGACAATATAGCAAATTTTGACAATCCTCAGCGATCACCGCCATTGTTTTCGACCTGAAAGTTTAGTTGGTATCGATGAATTTCCAAAATGCATCCTCATTTTTTGGCCTCGTCAGCAGAATCTGTGGGTAGTTTTTGGCTCAGGAAGATTCCCGAGCTGGTGATATAACGCTGTTTTAATGGTTTCGTACTCCTTGAAACCGTACGCTTTTCTCATGGTCAATTTCGCCTTGTTGTTGAAGCCCTCCACAACC
>CAMDKL010000155.1 GCA_945900945.1 Pirellula staleyi DSM 6068 | reverse complement strand
AGATTGTGACCTTCGCCAGGAATGTAAACGGTAACTTCCTTGCCATTGCTCAGGCGAACGCGAGTAATTTTTCGGAGAGCAGAATTCGGCTTTTTAGGAGTCATCGTCCGAACCAGCAAACAAACGCCTTGTTTTTGCGGACACTGCTCAAGCACTGGGCTCTTTGTTCCCTTGCGTTGAACAACGCGATTTTTTCGAACCAATTGATTGATGGTTGGCATACGGTCGGAAATCGTCTTGCGAACTGAGTGAAATACAATAACCAGGAAGTACACTATTCCAAAATCTTCGTCATTCAGGCAATACCAAAGGTGGGAATCGAACCCACACGTCTGTTAAGGACACTGGATTTTGAGTCCAGCGCGTCTGCCGATTCCGCCACTTTGGCAAGTTGTATCCGCCGCATGTCGATGAATTTGGGAAGAGAAGTGTAATGTTGACTGGTAGGATCAGACAAGTCCATCCATCGTTTTTCCCCTAAATTCCTGACGTCTCCTATTTTTTCGAAAAACACCCTCCAAAAATTGCGATTTTTTTGGAAACTCAATTATCGTTGGACGATGTTTTCAGACTTTGTCGACAAAAGCGATTAGACGAACCGGAATGTACATCGAATATGCATCGACTTGCTTACTGTGTCTTCTAAAATGGAATGAAATGCCATCATTGTGAACTGCTGATGCAGTCGAAACGATGTCAGGTTTGCAGTTAGTGAAATTCAACTTAGAACACCTTTCTCGGTTTTTCCAGTGGAATTTGGGATCAATACCAAACAAAATGCCCTTGGCCCGCGGTTTGCAACGTTTTCCATTTCAAAGCGTAAGTACCGGCGTTGGTCGCCACTGTGGATCAAGTAAACTTATCGTACACAAATAAATCGTGCTGCTCGTTGTATCACCTGCAACAGTGACTGAACGCAATAGAGTGCTTGCAATGATTCTCTCCAAACAACTACATCTAAGGTAAACAGAGGAAGTTATGCAGATTCTGAAGGTAAACAAACTCCGAGGTCCGAACATCTGGGCAAACTTCCCAGTGCTCGAAGCTTGGGTGGACCTGGAAGAACTCAAGGATACTTCTTCGGAAATGATTCCGGGGTTTAACGAACGACTTATGGCATGGTTGCCATCGATGGTCGAACACCGCTGCAGTGTTGGGGAGCGAGGTGGGTTTTTTGTTCGTTTACGTCGCGGGACGTATATGGCGCACATTCTCGAACATGTTTCTTTGGAACTTCAATCGCTGGCGGGTACTCCCGTCGGCTACGGTCGTGCTCGTGAAAGCAACACGGATGGAATTTACAAAGTTGCCATAGCCTTCAAAGAAGAAAAACTCGGGCTTGCTTGCATCCAAAAAGCGTTTGAACTGATTGTTGCAGCGGTGCGTGACACGCCATTCGACATAGACGTTGAAGTGGAGAAGCTGAAAGAATTTGGGTACGAAGTTTGTCTTGGACCGAGTACGAAAGCGATCGTTGAAGCAGCCAGGGTTCGTAACATTCCATGGCGTCGGCTAAACGAAGGCAGTCTGGTTCAGCTCGGACAAGGTCATTTTCAAAGACGTATTTGCACCGCAGAGGCGGACAGCACAAGCGCTATCGCGGAGTCGATCGCTCAAGACAAAGACTTGACTCGCATGTTGCTTAAAACAATTGGCGTTCCTACGCCTGAGGGGCGACCTGTTGAGAGCGCTCAAGACGCATGGGAAGCAGCCGAAGACATAGGTTTACCGGTTGTTGTTAAACCGCAATACGGGAATCATGGTCGAGGGGTTGCTACGAATCTCCTTGATCGCGAACAAGTCGAAGCTGCATATATTGCAGCTCGCGAGGAAGGTAGTTCGATTATTTGCGAACGCCATGCTCCGGGAGACGACTACCGTGTTCTAGTAATCGGTGGCAAGATGGTTGCAGCAGCACGACGCGAGCCAGCCCACGTAATCGGCGACGGACAATCAACGGTTCAGCAATTGATTGATGTCGTTAACCAGGATCCTCGTCGAAGCGACGGCCACAGTACCTCGCTCAGTAAGATTAAGATCGACGCAGTTGCGTTGGGAGTTTTGCTCGAGCAAGGACTGACCCCAGACACGATTGCTCCGCTCAACAAAAAAGTCTTGATACGCCGAAATGCCAATCTTAGTACTGGCGGAACAGCTGCGGATGTGACTGATTTAGTACACCCGGATGTCGCGCGTCAATGTGTTGAAGCGGCACGCGTCATCGGGTTGGATATTGCCGGCGTTGATGTTGTCGCTCAAGACATAACGCAACCACTTCAAGGACAACGCGGAGTGGTCGTGGAAGTCAACGCCGGCCCCGGCTTGCGAATGCATATCGAGCCATCGTCTGGTACGCCACGACCCGTCGGACAGGCGATCATTGATATGATGTACCCGGAAGGCAACAATGGACGAATACCGATCGTAAGCGTCACAGGGGTCAACGGCAAAACAACCACGACGCGACTCATTGCGCACATTGTCGCATGCACCGGTAAGAAGGTCGGCATGACCTGTACCGATGGCATCTACATCGCGGGGCGGCGAATCGATTCGGGAGATTGCAGCGGTCCACAGAGTGCGCGTTCGGTTTTGATGAACCCATCCGTGGAAGCCGCCGTTTTGGAAACAGCTCGAGGCGGCATCCTCCGTGAGGGACTCGGTTTCGACGTGTGTGACGTCGGCGTCGTTACGAACATCGGCGAAGGCGACCATCTTGGACTTGCTGATATCGAAACGCTCGAACAGCTAGCCCGAGTCAAACGATGCATTATCGAAGCAGTGCACAAAAATGGTTATGGAGTTCTCAAGGCCAATGATCCACTGACGGCCGAAATGGCTGAAAAGTGCAAGGGCTCCGTTGTGTTCTTTGCTCTCGACGGAAACGATTCTGTTTTAGTTTCACATAGAGCAAAAGGCGGGCGTGGTGCGTACGTTCGCGACAACGCTGTGATACTGGCCGAAGGCGATACCGATTTCGTTTTATTGACTTTGGATAGAATCCCATTGACGCACAATGGTCGAATTGGATTCCAAGTAGAGAACGTGTTGGCCGCTGCCGCTGCGTGCTGGGCGCTTGGCATGCCCTGCGAACAAATTCGACTTGGCTTGGAGTCCTTCTCGTCACACATGGACAAAGTTCCTGGCCGTTTTAATCTCATGGAGATTCATGGAGCGACAGTCGTTGTGGACTATGGTCACAATCAATCCTCCCTTTTGGCAATCGCCGAGACTTTAGACCAGTTCCCTCACCCAATCCGCACGGTGATCTATTCTGCAGCGGGTGATCGACGAGACGTCGACATGATCCGCCAAGGAGAAATCCTGGCAGACCACTTCGATCGAATCATTCTTTACGAAGACCAATATCTTCGAGGTCGTCAACCAGGCGAAATCATGTCCTTGTTCAAGCAGGGAATGGATGGCGGCAGCCGAGTGAAAGAGATTCACGAAATGCAAGGTTGGCAGAATGCAGTGGATCGGGCATTAAAACTGATTCGCAAGGGAGAATTCCTGCTGATGCAAGCCGACACGATCGACGAGGCAGTCCAGTATCTGCACCACTCCATTGAGCACGAGAGCACGGGACGTGAAATCGAATTGGATGTTGCAATTCTTAAGCAAAGCGATCCCGTTGCAAACAGGGTGCCCTCTGAAGAAAACGTTCCAGACGCCAAGAGCCACACACCGTAGTACTGGCCAAGCAATCGGTACCGGCAATGCGATCGGTATTGGCAATGCGATCGGTATTGGCAATGCGATCGAAAGGCAAAGGTAGGATTGCCCTACAGCTCGCGTGCAAAAACCAGACCGTGCTCAACCGAACTAAAACCTAGCCTTTGCAACAATGAGACCGAAAGCTGTTGGTCCGCCGATGCGAATGTTCGCACTGCGCGTCTTCGTTCTTGCTGGAGTTGCCTTAGCGATTCCGCCATCAAATAAACAAATCGCTCCCTGGCCTCTTCTGTCTCCGGTGCGTTCGGCAACCACAGACGAACGACACTCGAATCGACCCCCAAGATCGTCGGGTCAGGAAACCAAAACATGATTTCGCTCTCTACCTTGGGAGGCGATCGCAAAACCAGATTGAATCGAATCTGCTCACAATGACCGAGTACCGAACTGAGCCACCATTCATGCGTGTCTTCATCAAGGAGTCTGCCAACCGTGCACGTTCGCCGAATGCCAATCTGCGTGCGGTCCATCGGAGGTCGAAACGAGGACAAGTCCAGTTCCCAACATTCGGTCGGACGCGTGGGGGTAAAGCCAGCCTTGGATAACCATCGTTGGGTGCGAACATCCTTTGCAATGACTCCCATCAAATTGTCCCCTTCGCCAACCCCTAGGTAGAAGGCATTTAGCTCTTTAGTACCCAGCGCCGTGCAGTTCGTCGCATTCTGCGATCGCAAATTTTTCAACGCATGTTCGATCAGCGTTTCCGCAATCGCGTCCTCGGCTACACCGGGGGCGATACAAATCTTATGCACGATAGCCGACGAATCGCTCGCGTCGCTTCCGTCGGCGTTGCTTGCAAAACCAAAGTGAATGAAGCCAACCGGGACACGATCTTGATTCGTTGCAAGTACCAAGCCACTGCGTTGAAAGAATGGCTTGCTGAGAATGCACTGATCCCAAACGCTTATGGGGCACGCGCTCTGGGAATGGAAAGCCGCATGATGATCATGCCAAAGCTTAGCCAGAAAAGGAGTATCCGTGTTCAGAAAAGACCTGAGCGTCCACACGGCATTCACCCGAGTACCGCAGGGACTCGAAAACATTCCGAATCAGAGGACGGAGCGTTTTGAAGGGCTTCGTCTCTTGACAGCGAAGCGACTTGCACATCAGGTGCGAGCACATTTTGAAGTTCCAATGCGTGGACCATCGGCTCTACGTTTTCCGTGTCAACTTCGGCGAGTTGCTCCACGAGGCCAACGATTCTACCCAGCTTGTCCGTCAACTCTGCCACTTCAGCAGGAGTTAGGGAAAGCCTGGCGAGATTTCCAATCCGAATCACATCTTCGGCAGATAAAGCCATCGACGGACCTCGGTTGAATTACTTTGGCAAAGCAAAAGGTTTGGCACGTACAGCCTTGCGGATCCGACCGCTACGAATGCACTGCGTGCAAACGCGGATCGTTCGCACCTCGCCATTTGGCAGAGAAACCTTGCAATTTTGAAGGTTTGGCGTGAACTTTCTCTTGGTGATACCAGTAATCTTCGTACCGACGCCGCCTAAGTATTTAGCCTTACCACGGATCTCTACCTGGTTCCCGACGGACGCTACTTTATGACAAACTTCGCAACACTTGGACATGATCTACCTTAAACCACCAACGATTCGAACCTTAAAGCACGGACTTTTGTCCCTGAATGGGCTATGGATTGTAGCCGTCTACCCCGAAGTCGCAACATCAAAACAGATCTGCTTTGCCCCGATTGATGAAAAATCACAGGGAAATTACACCCAGGGGCGACTCAAGATGGATATGCAACATAGTGATATTGACGTTTTCGGGGCGATCGTCCTAATTGTCGCTCGTTCAAAACTCCTCATTCCTCGCGGATCTCATCCAAGATGACAGTACAGAAGTTCACGCGAGAATTGGCAAGTGTCATCGAGGCGGCAGGCAAATTAGCCTGTTCGGTCAAGGCGGACGCAATTTTGGTGCTTCTCGACAGCGCCACCGACTGGGAACGGCTCCGCGAACTGGTTCCGTCCGAAATAAAACGCATTTTGGTAGCTGCGGATCGGCTTGAGGATCTTGCCGACGCTGACAAATTTGGGCTTATTCCGCTGGTGCTCAACAAAGAAGACTCTCCGCTGCTGGAGCGATTGCAACACGCTCTGCTCGAAGCGGTCGCTGATGAATTGCTGGCTAATCACTGCGATGTCATAGCGGTATACTGCGGATTTGAAGTCAATCGAATCGATTCCATTTCGATTATTCGGCTCGACGAGCGGATGAGGCGTTTTACCAGTCGCGATTTGCAACGGCTCGAAAGTTCCGTGCCGCTTAACAATCTTAAAATCGTAATCGATTTGGCTGTCCAAATTGGTCGCGAGGGACGTGAGGGGAAAAAAGTCGGCACGATGTTTGTCGTCGGAGATACTCGCAAAGTTTTGCAGCATTGCAAAGATAGTGGCTTCGACCCGCTGAAAGGCTACAGCCGAAAGAACCGAAACCTTCACGATGGACGTGTTCGCGAAGACATCAAAGAAATTGCACAAATGGATGGCGCCTTTGTCGTCTCTCCTGATGCTGTAGCCGAGCGATCTCGGCAAATTATCGAGATGTTGCACGAAAACTTGCAACTGTCCAAAGGGCTTGGGTCCAGACATTGGGCCGCCGCTGCGATCACCCAACGCACCAAAGCCATTGCCATCGTCGTTAGCCAATCCAGCGGAACGGTCCGTGTCTTTCAAAACGGAGCGCTGGTGCTTCGCATTGAGCCGATGGAGCAAGCGGTTAAGTGGCAAGAGTTTAACTACGAACCACCTCCGAACGAAGCTGCGGACTGACCTATGGCAAAACGATTTGTCGCGGTGGTTACAGGTGCTTCGAGTGGTATAGGCCAAGCGATAGCGATCGAGTTTGCTCGACGAGGTGCAAGCCTAATTTTGAACTGCCGACAGAACCTACAAGGGCTCACGGATACCGTTTCACAAATTCAAGCTTTACGTGAACTGCAGCTCGACAGGCCACGGTTGCCAATCCAACCGGACGCGAGTGCGTTTCGGGTCGCCGCAGGCGTCCCGCAGGATTTGCTGGCTATCGTATCCAATATCGAAGATGCAGATTCCAATCGAGCGCTGGCAGATGCCGCTTTTGAACGCCATGGCTACGTGGATGTTTGGATTCACTCAGCGGGTGCCGACGTTTTGACCGGCGATGCTCTTGGGCTCAACTTTTCGGAAAAGCTGGCTAGGCTCTGGGCGACGGACGTTCAAGGAACATTCGTTCTCAGTCGGTTGGTCGCTGACAAGATGCTCTCGCAACCGAAGATCGATGATAGATTGCCATCTATAATACACATCGGTTGGGATCAAGCCGAGCATGGCATGGAAGGGGACAGCGGCCAGTTTTTTTCCGCGACCAAAGCAGCCATCGCCGCGTTCTCAAAAAGCCTAGCCAAAAGCGTCGCACCGCATATTCGCGTGAATTGTATCGCTCCCGGTTGGGTTCAAACGGAATGGGGCCAGAGAGCGTCGTTGGCATGGCAACAAAGGGCCATCGGCGAATCGATGCTAGGTAGATGGGGGAAAGCGCAGGATATTGCTAGGGTTGTCGCCGCAGTCAGTTTTGAAGATGGAGCATTCATCAACGGACAAACGATTGCGGTCAATGGCGGTTGGCAAGGCATGCAGCGGAATGCAAATAGCAAGCCAAATCTAGATGCGTAGAATTGACTGCGACAAGAACATGTGGTAAGCTGTAGGGGCAATAGGCGTTCGTTTAACAGATGAATCGATGCCTTTACACTGGATATTCAGGCGTCGGCCTTGGTAGTCGACTGAGTTCTTGGGCGTGTTTGACAAAAACAAACCATCTGAGCCCAGGTCGTTCGCGACCATGTCATGAGAGTTTCGCAAGGACGGTGCGATTTTTCTCGTTAACTACGTCCAAAGAGACAAGTCTGCAACCACGGTAATTGAGCGTCTCATGTGGATCGCTTCCGAAGCAGGCTATACCGGCCCATTTACTTTGGGCCAAATTGAAAGAATTGTTTTGAATAATTTTGAAGGTTTGGGGCTGATTCAGCCTTTGATGCGAGCTCTAACTGCCGCAAATTACGAAGTTGCTACCCCTATTCAGTTGCAGGCGATCCCGCTGTTGCTCAGTGGGTATGACCTCATGGGTTGTGCTCAAACGGGTACTGGAAAGACTGCAGCTTTTGCTTTGCCGACATTGCAAAGATTGGCTAGCATGGCGACTCAATGCCAGGAAGCGGGCAAAGAGGATGCTCGTCCAAGTGCCGGTCCTGATCGCCGGGGTCCTCGCCCTATCCGATGTCTAGTTCTCGCACCGACCCGTGAATTGGCAGCACAGATCGAGAAGAGTTTTACAACCTACGGCAAGTATTTGAACCTACGAGTCGCTGTTGTTCATGGTGGAGTGAGCCAAATGCCGCAGACGCGGGCGCTGCAACGCGGCGTAGATATCTTGGTCGCCACTCCTGGCCGACTGCTTGATCTGATGAATCAACGCATCGCGGACATTTCCAACGTGGAGGTTTTGGTCATTGACGAAGCCGACCAAATGTTCGATATGGGTTTTTTGAGAGATCTCAAACGCATTGTTTCCAAGGTGCCATTGGATCGTCAAACATTGATGTTCTCGGCAACGATGCCGGATGAGATTCGCCAATTAGCCAAGCAGTGGTTGTTTGAGCCTAAGTATGTGGAAGTCGCCAAGGTCTCCAGCGCTGCAACTGCGGTGGAACAGTCGGTATTTCACGTATCAGCTCAGAGCAAGCCAAAGTTGTTAGTCAGTTACTTAAAAAGTTCTGCCGTCACTCGGTCGCTTGTTTTCACTCGTACCAAGCATGGAGCGGACCAGTTGGTCAAAATCCTGTTGAGCAGTGGAATCGATGCCGTTGCGATCCATGGAAACAAGAGCCAAAATGCAAGAACCAGAAACCTGGACGCGTTCAAATCAGAGCGCCCACCCATTCTGGTTGCAACCGATATTGCGGCTCGCGGGATCGACGTGCATGGTGTTTCCCATGTGATCAATTACCAAATGCCAGAGGTGCCGGAAATCTACGTACATCGTATTGGCCGAACAGCTCGAGCGGGTGCTACAGGAACAGCGGTTTCATTCTGTGCTCCAGACGAACGAGGCAGTCTGCAAGACATAGAGCGACTGTTGAACTCCACCATCGAAGTGAATGAGTCGCTAAGCGAGTTGACGCTCTCTGCATCGCAACAAAGCCAAATCGGTTCGAATAGCGGTGGTCGTTCCCAGTCCTCAGGCCGCAGCGGGAACTCGCGAGGGACAAGTCGTCCACGCAGCACGTCTCGTGCAGGTCAATCGGGTGGCCGAGGACCTCGTCAGCGAAAAAGCTCATCAGGCAACATGGTCCTGAACTAAGGTCCACGTAGGTCCGGCTGTCCTCAGCCGGACATTGGAATTAGAATTACAAATTGGCGTTATTAAACCAGTGTCAGCCTGAGGACAGACTGACCTACGTGAGTAGCCAGTGGACTGGCTACCAAAGTGAAAACTACGCTCTTAGGGCTACTTGCTCCTTCATGAACTTGAGCCCTTGTTCGGCGAGTTGCAATTCGCTTTCAAACATGCGGCGCCAAATCTTGGTCGCGGCTGCTAGTTCCGGCAGGGCTAAACCAAACGCTTCGATCACCAGCCAGCCGTCATACCCAATCGATCGAAGGGCATCGAAGTTTTCTTTCCAGCGAATGTTGCCTTTTCCTGGCGTGCTGCGATCGTTTTCGCTGATGTGAACATGGCATAACATATCCTTGATATCGTGGATAGCTTTCGCAACGTTTTTCTCCTCTATATTGCTATGGAATGTATCGTACATCATTCGGCACTTGGGATGATCGACTTGACGGCAAAATTCGGCTGCGTCCGATTGTGAATTGAGGAAATAGACTTCGAATCGATTGAGCGGTTCGACACCGAGCATGACTCCAACTTTTTCCGCGTATTCCGCTGTCGCTCGCATGCTTTCGATGCCCCATTTCCATTCGTCGTCCGTTCGACCAGCGCCTGTGAAAAATCCGAGGGCCGAATGATAAGGTCCAACGACTGTTTGGACGCCGGCTGCGGCGCAGCAATCCAACATTTGCTTGTTTGCCTCAACCCCCTTTTTTCGGACCGACGCGTCGGGGCTAATTGGGTTGTCCTCCGGGGTTCGCACGGTCACTCCTGTCCGTTCAAATCCCAATCCGTCAAGTCGCTTTCCCCATGCCCCATAATCAAGGCTTAGGTTGAAAATCGGGATTTCTACTCCATCGAATCCCATCGCCTTGAGTTTCTCTAGGGTTGGCAACAAACCATCGTTCAGTTCACCAGTCCAAAGCAAGAGATTCATGCCGTATTTCATCGTAGACTCCGATCGTTGTGTTTTGAGAGGATTGAAATTCTAATAGCCAGCCGCAATCAAGTATTCTGACAGTCCCACGTAGGTCAGCCTGTCCTCAGGCTGACAATGGTTAACAGTTTACCCGATTCACGCGGCTGCGCCGGTTAAACGTAGGCACGGGATTACGTTCGGGTCAACGCGGCTTCCAAGCGTTGCATGACTTTGTGTTCCCCTTGGGAGACGGCAGCCCAACCGAGCAATCCGCCGCTGGATGTCGCTACCGTGTGTATCTCTTTTACCAGGGTCATCTTGAGTTTTTCCGCGTCGCCAGCTGGCAACGCCGCCACGAGAGCAGCTGCATAGGTTTCCCAAGCATCGAACATTTCGGAAGATGGTTTGGTGGCAAGCCACTTTTCCAGCAATTGGGCAGACGGACATTGCTTTGGAAAATGGACGGAAGCCAAAGCATTAATCGTCGTTCTTTCGGCCTCTTCGAGTGTGCCATCGCCCCAAGCCACGGCCACCAGTGGAAAGACTCGCAACGCGGAAAAGGTTTGCGGAGTCACTCCAAGATTGTGAACCGCGTCAAGAATCTTCGTGTCCTTGATTCCGCTGATACGTGAAAACTCGACAATCGCATTGTCGTGCTCTTGACGCATTTTCAGTTCTGCTAATAGTTTGGCATCAAGATCTGCAAAAAACTGGTTTTCGAGCGCTGAACCTCGATCAAGCAAAGAATCCAAATTCGACATCGTTTCGCCTATCCTGAAATTGGCTATTAAGGGAAAATAAGGGCTAAGAGCAAAAGGATAGCCGGGGTGCGTTAACCTTGACACCCCCGACTCTTCGGTTCCAGCCCATTATCTTCCCAGCACCCAACACATTTAAACCACTTTTATGTCTCTGACCACCAAAACCCCTCGCACGATGTTTCAGAAGATCTGGGACAGCCACACCGTACTCAGCGAATCGGGCAAGCAAACGATGCTTTACGTTGATCTCCATTTGGTCCACGAGGTCACGAGCGCCCAGGCTTTCGAGGGGCTTCGTTTGGCGGAGAGAACCGTACGTCGCCCCGGACTCACGATTGCTACGCCTGACCACAATGTTCCCACCAGCAACCGGATGCTGCCCATCGCCGACCCGATCGCTCGCCAGCAAGTGGACAAGCTTCGAGAAAATTGCAAAGAATTTGGTGTTCGACTCTATGATCTGAATGACATTCACCAAGGCATTGTTCACATCATTGGGCCCGAGCTTGGTTACACACAGCCCGGCATGACGATTGTGTGCGGGGATTCTCACACCGCGACACATGGTGCCTTTGGCGCGTTGGCCTTTGGCATCGGTACCAGCGAAGTGGAGCATGTGCTCGCGACGCAAACGCTTTTGCAGTATCTGCCGAAAACTTACGAACTCCGTGTCGATGGTCAGTTGGCACCAGGAGTTACTGCCAAGGATCTGATCCTGTACCTGATTGGCAAACTTACGACCTCGGGTGGGACAGGTTATGTACTTGAATATACAGGCGAGGTTATCCGCCGATTGAGCATGGAGGAACGGATGACCGTGTGCAACATGTCCATTGAGGCAGGAGCTCGAGCCGGTATGATTGCTCCCGATCAAACGACATTCGACTACCTCAGAGGACGGCCTTTTGCACCGAAGGAATTTGCAACTGCAGAAGCCCTTTGGCGACACTTGCCATCCGACCCTGACGCAACTTACGATCGAGTCGGTGTCTACCGCGGCCAGGATATCGAGCCGCAGGTCACCTGGGGGACCAATCCGGGCCAAGTTGCGTCCATCAATTCTACAGTTCCAAACCCCAACGACTTCGATGACGAGACAGAACGTAAATCCGCCGCAGGATCGTTAGAGTATATGGGGCTCCAAGCGGGAACGCCGTTGACCAGCGTTTCCATCGATCGCGTCTTTATCGGGTCATGCACCAATGCCCGAATCGAAGACCTCCGAGCAGCCGCTAGCGTTGTAAAAGGTTACAAGGTCAGCGACAAAGTTGTTGCGATGGTGGTGCCAGGAAGTGGACAAATCAAACGACAAGCTGAATCGGAAGGTCTCGACAAAGTCTTCAAAGAGTCGGGCTTCGATTGGCGAGAAGCTGGTTGCAGCATGTGCTTGGCGATGAATCCCGATCGATTAGAACCAGGCGAACGTTGTGCTTCCACGTCCAACCGCAATTTCGAAGGGCGGCAAGGCAAAGGGGGCCGCACGCACCTCGTATCACCAGCCATGGCTGCTGCCGCCGCGGTATCAGGCCACTTCGTTGATATTCGCCAATGGGCTTATCGAGCCTAGATTTGAGCCGCGGGCGCTAGCCGCTTTAGAAAAAGCAACTGTTTTGAAACGCGGCTAGCGCCCGCGGCTCAAGCAACCCAAACAAAAGACCAGCATGCAAGCATTCACGAAAATAACCGGTATCGTCGCCGCAATGGACCGTGCCAACGTCGATACCGATCAAATAATCCCGAAGCAATTTCTGAAGCGAATCGAAAGAAGTGGATTCGGCCAGTATCTATTCTTTGATTGGCGATTCAACGAAGACGGGTCACCCAATCCGAGCTTTGAGCTAAATTTGGCACGCAATCGAGACGCTTCGATATTGATCGCGAGACGCAATTTCGGGAGCGGATCATCTCGGGAACATGCCGTCTGGGCATTGGACGACTATGGTCTGCGGTCGATCATCGCTCCGTCCTTTGCCGATATTTTTTACAATAATTGTTTTAAGAATGGCACCTTGCCTATTCAATTAACGGAACAGCAAATCGAGGACCTATTTCAACGTCATTCCGCACATGCTCAGTTCACACTCACCGTCGATCTGGAACAATGCACTGTTACCGATGGACAAGGCTTTGAAGCTGCATTTGTTGTGGAGCCGTTTCGTCGGCATTGCTTGCTCCATGGCCTGGACGATATCAGTTTGACACTGAAAAACGTGGATAAAATCACCGAGTACGAACGGACCCACCCAGTCTTGTCCTAGCTCTACGTGCTGTCGCGGCGTACTTGAATGGGATCTCGTATGCGTCTCAGAACTGTGAATGGAAGAATAACCTTGGCGTACTTGGAGTACTTGGAGTACTTGTAGTTACCGCGTAGTAGATCGGCAACGGACCAAATAAACGACGACAGGTGGGGTTGATTCATCTAGATTCCAGGCAAGTAGCAGGCGGACGTCCGACTTGAATACTGGATTCCTGAAACAAACTAGCTTCGTACTTTATTCTTAACCCAGTAGGTCCAGTGTCGAAGAGCCGAGATCGTCATTGGCGGGCAAGGAGAGCATGGAATCCGTTTCAGCAGCCGTATCGTTTACTGACGAATTGGATGGGCCGCTCTGTTGCGATGGGCCATCGTATCGTTCATTGGCATCTCGATCCGATGCCTTTCCACCTTGCTCAAGTGGTGTTACCCCTTCAGTCGACGCTGCGTTTTTGGGTGGTCCGCTATGCTTCGTGTCGCCGAGTGTCTGTTGAGTTAAAGCCGCTGGATTTATCCATGCAGCGCCGCTTGGCATTATTTGCATTTTCAGTCATCCTATGAATTACTTTACCTACCATTCCGCGAATAGTGATCCGTTTGATTCTTCGAATCCTATCTTTTTTACATCAGAAACTAGCTTCAAGGCAAGCTCAGCTTTTTTAGCGATTGCTAGCAGTCGTACTTCACCCCCCAATCTCGCTTGACCTGATCGCGTCCAACGGGCTAATCTTCGTAATAGGTTAAGTCCGGGGCGGACTGCTAAGACTCATGCACTAGGGGCTCACAAATATGTTGAAACAAAACCCGACCAATTCGGTTGTTCCACTACTCGATGTCAATCGCGGCAATGCAAACCTTCGAGACGAGATTCTTGCATCGATTGCAGAAGTGATTGATAGCGGTCGCTTTCTTCATGGACCACAGGTTGGAGAGCTCGAGTGTACCGTTGCTGGCCTGTGCCAAACTCAACAAGCGATTGCGTGTGCATCCGGAAGCGACGCACTCTTACTAGCCTTGATGGCCCTCGATATTCAATCGGGTGATGAAGTGATTCTTCCGAGCTTTACCTTCTTTGCAACCGCTTCCGCAGTGGCTAGACTGGGAGCGAATCCGGTGTTTGTCGACATCGACCCGAAAACCTACAATATCTGCCCAGAGGCGGTGGAGTCGAGCGTGACATCGCGCACGCGTGCCATTTTGCCTGTGCACTTATTTGGTCAATGCGCAGCCATGGACGAGATTGCCGCCATCGCCAAGAAACATGATCTGCCGGTTATTGAGGACGCTGCACAAGCGATCGGTGCTGAGTACTTGGGACGTCCGGCAGGTAGTTGGGGAGACATCGGATGCTTGAGTTTCTATCCCACCAAAAACTTGGGCGGGATGGGAGACGGTGGCATGATGGTTTGTAACGACTTGGAGATGGCTGCAAAACTGAGGCTTCTGGCTTCGCACGGGATGCAGCCTCGCTACTATCACAAGCTAGTCGGCATCAACAGTCGACTCGACACTATTCAAGCGGCCATCCTAAACGTCAAAATCGCTCATTTGCAGTCGTACAGTGACGCACGTCAGAAAAACGCTAATCGTTACGCCGAGCTGTTTGCTGCATCAGGCTTAACCCAATGGTTCGCGTTACCGTACCACGCACCCGAAGCGTTGCATGTCTGGAATCAATACGG
>CAMDKL010000154.1 GCA_945900945.1 Pirellula staleyi DSM 6068 | reverse complement strand
GCCCAAACGGTGGCCGCCGATCCAGCTAATCAAACAGCGCAGCCTGCAGCCAACGAGATCGCGATCGCGGCTGCGGACGGTCTTATTCGGATCGTGAATACCGATACGATGGCAGAGACACGTACCATTGCCAATCACGCCGACTGGGTTACTTCGATCGCTTGGAGCGACGACGGAACTCGGCTCGTTTCGGGCAGTCGAGACAAGTCCGCAAAAGTGTTCAATGCCAATTCCGGTGAATTGCTGGTGAGTTATCCTGGGCATGCGGCAGCGGTTCGAGGTGTTGCGTTTTTGCCAGACGGAAAGCAAGTGTATTCAGCCGGTACAGATAAGAAACTACATCGCTGGGACGCTGAAACAGCCAAGAAAGCCGCTGAGGTCTCGGTCGGAGGCGAGGTGTACAAGATTGTTCGTGGAGACACGTTTGTTTTCGTACCGGGTGCAGACAATCAGTTGAGACGAATCAATCAGAGCGACAACAAAGTGACGCATTCGCTTGTGGGATATCAAGATTGGGTCCTTTCGACTTGTTACCATGCTGGTACAAATCAAACTGCAGGGGGAGCCATGAACGGCGAGGTCCGACTTTGGAATGCGACCGATGGCACGCTCGTCCGCAACTGGATCGCTAAACCGTAGAGAGTGGCTCGATGGGCTCCGCCTTGAACCTAAAGGTTAACTGGATGAAAACTTGAGAAATATCCGTATGTAACGAAAGTGATTTACACAATGCATGAATACCTCATGATAGAGTGAGGCTTCTGCAATAAATTCCGCCGGAGGTCGTTTCGTGTCGAATAGCAAAACTATGCATAGATTGGGCTGCCGGGTCGAAGACCATCCTCAAATTGGTCGGCGCGATCTTTTGCAGGTCGGAGCCATAAGCCTCTTTGGGATGGGTCTTGGTGATTTGATGCGTCTGGAGGCGCAAGCCGCAGCGACGCAAGTTGTTGGTCCCGGCAGGGCCAAGGCAGTCGTGTTCATCTTTCAATCGGGTGGGCCTTCGCAACACGAGACGTTCGACCCAAAGCCAGAGGCACCCGATACGATCCGAGGTGAATTTGGTGCCATTCAAACTCGCATTCCAGGCGAGGCATTCTGCGAGTATCTGCCGATGCTCTCGGCCCGATCGGACCGATTCTCAATCATTCGGACGATGAATCATGTGGCTGGTCGCGAGTTTCGCAACGAGCACAACAGCTGCACCTATCTACTCCACACCGGATCGACTTCACTTCCAGTCGGCGATACAAATGCCTCGATTACCCAACCGCGATTGGGGCGAATCAGTTGGCCTTCGATCGGCTCGATGATCGCCTATGCAGCGCCTACCGGCGCCGATGTTGGATTGCCAGCGATGGTTGAATTGCCTCGAGGCAGCCAGATGAAGTATCCGGGTCGCGAATCCGGGCTTCTGGGCTCAGCATACGATCGACTTGGGCTAGATCTCGCAATTGCCTGTGACGCGGAAGGTGGGTCTTGTCCAAACTGTTTCCGGCATGCTGACCCGAATCTCGATCCAGAGCGATTGCCAGGTGGGACGCGGGCCTGGTGGGACAATTCGAGTTGCCGTAATCCCGACTTTCATCTGCCGGATTTCGGTCAACCGCAAGGAATCAACTTGTCACAACTGGAGAATCGGGCAGAGCTGCTGCAACAACTGGACTACCTCCGGCGGAATCTCGATCAACGCGAACGGACGGCACCCGAAGTGGCCTGGGATGCTCATCGAAAACGGGCGATGAGGTTCATCCTTTCGGCTCGCCCGGGTCAGAAAAATCCTTTCGATCTCTCTCAGGAATCTGACCGTACACGTGACTTGTACGGGCGCGGAGAATGGGGGCAAGGCTTGCTTGTCGCGCGGCGGCTGGTCGAGGCTGGAGTTCGGATGGTGCAAGTCAACCTGCGAGGCTGGGACACGCACCAGAACGCCTTTCGCGACTTGAAGGGGAGGCTGCTGCCATCAATCGACCGTTCTCTGAGCGGTTTTCTCGACGATCTAGCTGACCGTGGTTTGTTGGACGAGACGTTGATTGTGATGTGCGGTGAGATGGGCCGAACGCCGCGGATCTACCCAATCACTCCGAATGGGAAAAATGTGGCCGGCGAAATTTTTACACCTGGCCGCCATCATTGGGGAGACGTCTTTCCTTGTTTCATTGCCGGAGGGGGAATCCAGCCGGGACGCATTATCGGTCGAACCGACGCTCAGGGAGGCTTACCCGTGACGGAGTCGTATACTCCGGAAGACCTAGCGGCGACTATCTTCCATTGCATGGGGATTGGACGGGATCGCGAGTTTCATGACAGCTCGGGGCGTCCCTACCGGGTCTATCGTGGCCAACCGATTCACGCGCTGCTCTGACTTACCAGTTTCGCCCACGCTGCAAAACGACGGCCGTGTACGCACTGTCGCGTTAAGCCAACCGGCCAATAAAAACGTACCAACGGGCCCAGATTGCGGGTCCTGCGATGCGCATTGTGCGTGGCTTAACACCCTTGGCATAGAGCTTGGTCGCAACGCCAACGATCGGTGACAGAGTGTTCCATGTCATCGACTTGGCCCATCCAACTGCTTTATCCAACGTGCGTAACTGACTGCCGTTCCAGTGTCGCTCGCGTGCGCTCCAACATCGTTCGATTCGGTTGTATTTGCTGTGGGTTCGTTGGACCGTTTTTATTGGCCGGTTGCCTTACGAATTGCTTGCGGAGATCTCGGACCCATTTATTTTGTCAAATATTCATGTACCGAGGATATCGTCTTCCATGTAGGTTCTCATCTTAGCCTTGCCGCCTGTGTTTTTCCACTTGCGACGGATTCCAATGCTACCGTTTCAATTTTGGTACGGATGCTTGCCAGGCTTGCCCCCTGATAGCCCGTGCCAAAGCCATACCACTACTGCACGTCCTTGTAATGAACGTGAAAACGCTCTTTAACCTTCGCCGAACAAAGAAAAATGCGGAGTGAAAAGTGGGAAAGCCTCCAAGCCAACTGAGGTCGATTACGGAACAAAAGTTGCTCAAGCAAAGAAACGACGCAATACACTGAGGGCCGGAACAAACCGAGAGAAACTTTCGGTTTTTGGCACTAGTGTGCCAAGTATTTCGAACGGATTATTAGACTTTTGCCGTCCATCTTCTTCGGCCAGCTACAAAAGTACTCAATACCAATCCGAACAACTCGCTTCCATTCAAAGGAGTATTGTACGACTTGCTTTGCAATGCGGTTGCATCCACCAACCAACGCCTTTCGGGGTCAATGATAAAGAAGTCCGCCGCCTTGCCAATTTCGAGAGTTCCACCACTTTTTCCAAGGAGCTTCGCCGGATTCAAACTCATTTTTTCGAGAGCTTCGCACCACGTTAATATGCCTGGCCGAATTAAATAGGTGACGACTTGCGCCATGGCTGTTTCCAGGGCGATCATTCCGAAGGGAGCGGCATCGATCTCTAGCATTTTCTTTTCCAGCGAGCTTGGTCGATGGCCGCTGCTGATGATATCAATAGTTCCATCTCGCAATCCTTCGACGCAGGCATCGATATGATCCTGAGAGCGAAGTGGCGGATTCACTTTGCAATTGGCGTCGAAGGAACGCATCATTGTATCGCACATATGGACATTGGCGATGAAGATACCAGACGTAAATTGGATTCCTCGAGCCTTGGCTCTTCGGCACAATTCAACGCTGCCTGATGTGCTGATACTCGTCAAGTGCAATCGGCCCCCTGTCGCCTCGATCAGGCGTAAATCACGGGACGTGGCTAAGTCTTCTGCTTCAGCCGGTATCGGAGAAAGCCCCAGCTTGAGCTGTTCCAGCCCCTCATGCATGACACCGCCCCGCGACAAGGAGGCAATTTCAGGATGATCAAACACAACGCGATCAAACATTCCACAATACTCTAGCGCTCGCCGAAGAAGGGCCGTGTTTTCGATTGGACGAGGTCCGTCGCTCAGAGCAACCGCTCCCGCTTCGACTAGCGAACCAATCTCCGCCAACGACTCTCCTAACTGCCCTTTGCTCACACATCCTAAAGCGTAAACCTTGCAATTATCGGCTCTAGCGCCTTTTTGCCGAATAAATTCGACACTCGCTGCGGTATCGATAGGCGGTTCCGAGTTTGAGGATAGTGCAATTGCAGTATATCCACCTGCCAGCGCTGCGGTCGTACCGGTAACGATCGTCTCGTCCTCTTCTCGACCGGGTTCGCCAAACTCGGTCGCTAAATCGATTAGCCCCGGAGCGACGATGCATCCAGCCGCATCGATGCGTTGTATATGCTCGGGCACGTCACCATCAGGCGTGTCCATTCCAGCAAAGCGACCGTTCATTACCAACAATCGCCCGATTCGGTCCATGCCGCTACTCGGGTCAATGAGGCGCGCATTTTCTATTAGCCAAGAGGAGTCTGCGTACATGGGGTCAGGTTTCGGGATTCGAGCGTTACGCCTTTCTACCGAGGAGCAGCCACAGTGTCGCCATGCGTATGGCGATGCCGTTGGTTACTTGCTCGAGAATAACGGAGTGAGGACCGTCAGCGACTTCGGGTGTAAGCTCAACGCCTCGATTGATGGGGCCGGGAGCCATGATTAGTATTTCGGGTTTGCTACGACCAATGCGTTCCTGATTCATCGCGTACAGCAGTGTGTACTCATGCACCGATGGGAACGGTCGAATCGCTTGTCGTTCGAACTGGATTCTCAACAAATTCAAAACGTCACAGCGAGGAAGGATTTTGTCCAGACTATACGAAACCTCAACGCCCAGCTTCTCCCAGTGCTTCGAAACCAGCGTGGCTGGCCCGCAAACAATGACTTTTGCTCCAAGCTTTAGCAGTCCCCAAATGTTGGATCTCGCGGTTCTCGAATGGGCAATGTCACCGACTAAAGCAACCGTTAAGCCTGAAAGGGAGCCGCGATGTTGGCGAATCGTCAAAATATCGAGCAAACCCTGCGTTGGATGTTCATGCGGACCATCGCCCGCATTGATTACGCTACAATCCAAATGGTTAGAGAGCATATGTGGCGTACCGGGTGAACTATGTCGAACCACCACGGCGTCCACCAGCATTGCCTCAATCGTCTTTGCCGTATCGATGAATGTCTCACCCTTGGCGACACTCGAGCCACTTGATGAAAACTCAACGGTATCCGCTCCAAGCCGTTTCGCAGCCAGGGAAAAACTATTCTTTGTACGCGTGCTGTTTTCAAAAAACAGGTTCGCAACCGTTCTGCCTTTGAGCAAGTCCAATTTGCTCCTGCCGTTCGAAGTCGCACCGTGTAAGACCTCCGCGTAGTCTAAAATCAAATTGATTTCACTCGCTGTCAGATGCTCTAATCCCAGCAAATGCTTGTGATTCCACGTGTCCGGTATGCGTAGAGTACTGAGAATTGCTTGTGGGGTTGTGACGGCTAGGCCTGACTCGTGAGACATGTACTTCCTCTCAGTGCTTCCGTTTTGAAGAAGCACGGATTCTAAAGTTCATCGTCCATAAAGGGAAGGAGACAAATTTAGCCTACTTGCTGAACACATCTACTTCCGGTTCGACGGTCTCTTCCTTTGCCTCCGCAAGAATCGACTCACAGACAACCCGAATTTCCCTTATCGATTTGTTGACCGTCATTGAGAGTGTGTTTAGATCGATTACCCTTTCGTCGTTGAGATCTTTCTGGAACTGTTCGATTTTCATAATTAACTCGGTGACTTTCTCCTTTTCTTTTTCATTGCCAGAAATCAATGCCAGTAGAGCTTTCTGAGCTAGTGGAACTCTTTCTTTGGAATCGGCAACAAGCGGTTTGGGTGCAAGAAACTCGCTGTTCAATGCACAGTGGATTCGTTCGAATCTCTGGTGAGCAATTCTTCTCGCATTCTTTACTTCTTTTGGCTGCCTATCAAATGCATTCGGCTTCCTGTTTGAGTTTGGTATTCCGGTCATACCATAACCACCATCGCCTCCTTCGCTACCCATCATTCCACCACCCATCATTCCACCACCCATTCCACCACCCATGCCACCACCCATTGAACCTCCCGAATCTGCAATCCGCTTTTTCCAGTCAGTCAGTGATTGCTTGACGAACCTAGCAATTGCTTTTTCAACGACTGCAACATCTTCGGGCGTCAAGTTGACAGGCGTGATCAAGCCAAAACTGAGCAATGCTTTTTCGACCAGCCATTCCGATTCCTGCGATTCCATGATCTTGACCAACTCAGGCGTCAAAGCCGCAGTGGCAAGTTTACCAGACTCTTTGTCGGGATCCAGTTCGGCAATAATCCTCAAGCATTCAATGACTTGCTCCATCATATAGCGATGAGCATCGAGATCGCGAGTCAATGGTGCCGGTGCCGAGAGATGACTCTGCAATTTCCCAACGAAAAACTTTCTACCATTCTCCGTAACCGCACTTCCTGAGACCTTATTTCCCGCCAAATGCCTTGCAAGGATACTCAAACCAGCGCTAATCAATCCATCGTTTTCCTTTTGGTCGAAAACGTCCACAAGCGTTTTCTGTATTCCAGTTTCCGGCTTTATTGCACCGGTAGCAAGCACCTCCGAATTTAGTCGCCCCATCAAGAGCAATGCATTTATCTGAGTCTGTGGTGAGTAGGATTTTCCATCCGCCCCCTTTACTACTAATTCTCGCATGAGTGAAATGAAAACAGGATTGAACTTGGCACTGAGGGCTTTGTTCTTTTCGATCGTTTCAATGTCATCCAAGATTTCCTTTCTCGCTCTATTGATTAACTCGGGAGAAGAAGCTTGGGTCAATAGTGGGATCAGATAGTCTCGATAATATAGCTCAAGCGGTGCCAAATCCACTTTATCAGCCTTGCCACTCTTGGCTTTGTTTCTTTCGATCGCTTTTTCCGAGATCTCTTTGTCCTTTAACTTAATCTCTTTTAGTTTGAAGGCTGCATCCGGAGCTGCTTGAGCCATCGTTTTCGATTCAAACATGCCTGGGCAAGCCAGCAAGGCGATGGCAAATAGAAGTGACGATTGAACGAGCAGCCTAGAGTGTGTTCGTCGGCGCATGAGACCACCTCGTTGGTAGTTAAAAGAGGAGCAGTTTGAAAGAAAAGCACGCAATGGGAACCCTGGCATTGTACTAAGGTACGGTACAGCCCTACCCAAAGTCAACTTTTTCAATCTCGATTCGGACCAGTTCTTACCACTTTTAGCGATAATTAGCCGGGAAAGTCAGGAAAGTCGGACTTCTGGACCGTTTAATCGGGGAGTTTTTTGATTTGGATGTTTCGGAAGTAGGTCGTACTATCGGGATCGTGTGCTTGTAGTGCGATCGGCCCGTGCGAAAGGATTCGTTCCTCGCGTCCCTTCTTTCGGATCGGCTTGTCCTCCTCGGTGTAGTCGACAACTGGCTTGCCATTGATATTCACGACAATGCGTTTTCCGCTGACCACGAGATGGAATTCAAACCATTCATTGTCTGCTGTAGGGGATTTGTCGAGATCCTTGACGTCGACGAGGCTACCGGTTTTTCGTGGATCCTTGACAAACGAAGTATTGATCTGGGCTTCGTACCCCTTTTTGAGGCCGCCCGGACCGCGGTTCTCCGTATGGAAAAAGACGCCGGAATTGGCTCCTGGTAGTGTCTTTACTTCCGCTTTGAATTCAAAGTTCTTCAAGTCGGCAAAGCCTTCCTTTTCGCAGAAAAGGTGAGCCATTCCCCCCTTAAACTTGAGTTCGCCGTTCTCGATCGTGAACGATTCCGGCTTTTCATTCGCTTTCCAACCAGCCGTCGTTTTACCATCGAAGAGCGATACCCATTCATCGGCTTTGCAAGAAACAGGAAGTAAAAAAACACAAGAAACCAAGACAAGTGTTCGTGGACATTGAATCATGTTATCAATCGAGTCGCTTATTGAGAGTTGCCAAGGATGACTAAGTGTACGCACCCATTCATGATACCAGAATGCAACTGCAGGTGAGGGGAGGCGGCGCCACCATAGCGCAAGGGGAGTCTTGCAGAAACGTTGCGTCATCGACGTATGCAACGCTATTAACTGTCTGCAGCCAAATACGTTGGCGTAGCCGTCGGACCTTTTTTTGAATCAATGGGAACCAGATTGTATCGTGGCGAAACAGCCTGCCTCAACCAACCTGCCACATTTTCAAGGAGGAATGATCACATGGATCAGGTTCAAGACAATCAACCCATCGCTATCGCATCGATCCGAAAGGATGCTTTCTTTCTCTTCAATAGGTGTTTCTTGACGCTTCTTATTCTTGATTTTGGCAGGAACATCCGTGGCAATCGAATCTCGCGCCCAAGTCTTTTGCCAGACAAAACCAAGCGGGATTCCATCGGGCAAAAAAGCCATCAGCGGCTGCTCACCATCGACAATTGCCCCAGATGATGCCTAACCGCTAAGGATTATCGCGTATTGAAAAAGAGGTTGGTTGCTCAAGGCAACGCAGCTAGGTTCCGTCGACAAGACTCGCTGAGCGGCCAAAACAACTTAGCAATTCCTGTGCCGCTAAGACTCCTGACTTTAGCGCACCTTCCATGGTCGCAGGCCACTCCGTTCGCGTCCAATCGCCCGCTAGCCAAATCCGATGCTCGGCGCACACATTGTTATTGAGGCGACTTGATTCGTGCCCAACCGAGACTGAGAAAACCGCGTTTGGATCCGTCACGACCCGGCCTCGCAACATCGTTGCAACAGCTGCCTCCGGAAAAATTTCGGCAAGGTCTTGTTTCACCAATTTCAGAATACTATCGGAATTTCCGTTTGGCAAATTTCGCGATGCACTGATCACGATCTGGTAATAGTGTTCCCGGGTTTGGTTGGAAATGCCCTCCGAAATTCCTTTGCGATGCGACTCAGGTGCAGGAAAAACCCATTGGCACAATCGATTGATCAGAATTGCGTGCGGCTCCCGCAGCCAAGGTCGGTCCCACCAAGTGTGAATTCCTGTTATCGGAGAAGATTGCAAATCGGTGGCTACCAATACGTCTGACTTCGTTTCGGCAGGTAGGATGTCCAATATCTTGTTCCACGGCACTGCGCAAACGACGGCGTCAAATAGATCGCCTGAATTCTCGATCTCGACTTGTAGCTTCAATTGAATTGAATCCGAATGGCCCTGGGTAATTCCTTTAACGATCTGCCCCAAGCGTAACTTTACTCCCAACTCAAGAAGTTTCGAACTAACACAATCGTCCAGCAAATCAGAAAGCGGACGGCTTGGTACAAGCAAATGAAACGCCTTGCGATTCGATGCAAATCCCTCGATCAGTACTTTGTGTGTTGACTCTAAGGTCACACGATCGACTTGCTCACCCAGGGCGCTAACCAAAATCGTGCTCCAAAAGTTTTGAATACAACGCTCGCTTTGGCCGTTGGCTCGCAACCAATCGATCGCCAATTGCGAAGCAATCGTTTTGTCACGTCGAAGTCTATTCAATCGAAGTAACGCAATCCCAACATGTATCCGATCCAACCACTCCAATTGTGGCCAGCGAAATAAGAGACCCGATAGATGAAACGGTGCAGGCAACGGCCAGGCTGCCAAGCGTATTCGCTTTGTATTCGAACCGACAAAATGGAGAGCATCTTGCTCCTTCCAAAAGGGGGCCTGGTCCGTGTCCAAAATCCACTGCTTTAGCGACGCGCAGCAGTTCATCCCGACGTGTTGGCAGTAGTCGATGGACTGGCCTGACACCGTATCAACGTACGAACCGACGCGACCGCCGATGCGATGTTTCGACTCAATCAGAGTAACGCGACATCCATGGCGAGCCAGATGCATGGCAGCGTTAATCCCGGCCAGCCCTGCCCCAATGACCGCAACGCGAGGACCGTCCGTTGGCCAAGCGTGACTCGCACCTCTTGATTTGCTCTCCTGGATACGATTCTTAGCGCACAGCAATCTTTTGAATGCGGGGGTGAAGCAATGTTGACCGACGAGCCTGCACTTCTCCAGTTTGGTCAACTGAACTCGCGATTGCCAAATCGACTCCGGAGCCTTTTCGATGGTCGATAATAACTGACGGTACGAATGCCACATCAATGAAAACATGCGTTGGCCATCGAGGGATATGGAATCTGCAACTTGCCATCCGCTCTCGTACATTGCTTTGGTTCGCTCGATTTGCAAACGAATCAATCCCCGCCAGTCTCCGAGTCCATTGAGTGCACGTAAGTCTGGATTGTTTTGAAGGCCAACCCAACGTCCTGAATCGATTCTGAACCGAACCAATTCATCCTCGGGCAAGTAGATTCGATTGCGATGGCTATCCTCCGCAATATCTCGCAGAATATTCGTCATCTGAAACGCAACACCGCAATCCAACGCAGCTTGGGTTATCGCAGGTGAGGCTGGCTCGCCAATCGTCTTTGCCCATATAGACAGGCATGCGATGCCGACGCTCGACGCCACTCGATGGCAGTAAACGGTCGTTTCTCCCCAGTCTTTCATGCGAATCGCGGGATTGGATTCCTGTACCAAGCGGCTAGCAGGACCTCGTTGAGAATGGACAGTGTCGGTATCCACTCCGCGTACGATGTCGTGCAGTGTTTCGATCGGTATCGAGAAATTGAAAACAGAATCCGCCAAAGCCAACCGAATCGGATCTAGGCAATTTGGTGCTGCAATACCCGGCACTGCGTCGGAGGAAAGTGAATCAATCCAATCGTGCCAAGCCTCTGCTGACCAGCCGCCAGCGGTCGCATCATGAAGAGATGCGTAGTCGATTGAATCGTCGGTTGCATCATCCGCGAGTCTTGCAAATGCATACAGAGCCGTCATCGCGCGGCGTCGATCTTGTCCTAGAAGCGCAAACGATCGAAAAAAGCTAGATCTACTATTTCTCGCGATGACTTCACAGCTAGCATAGGAATCCACAAGTGCGAGTGTCATGTTTTTTCGGATCCCAGCGAGTGAGTGCGATCGGCAACATGAATTGAGCGAGGGGAGAGGATCGCGCGAATTAGCAAAACGAGTTTCTGTCTCTGGGTGACTTCGATTGGCCGATCCCAGACATTAAAATCGGACATCGCGATATTGTCTAAGATTGTCAAGCCGCCGCGAGCGAATAACTGAATGTCACGAGCCAACCAGCGAGGAGTCATGCGAACCAATGGCAACCCTCGTACTAAATGAGTTCGGGCCGAATCCACCCAGTCCTTTAAAGCGAATCGAAGATTGTCCGTGACTCGACCCTCTAAGATTTCTAATTCCGAGATTTGAAATCGCTCCCAAATAGCCCGCGGCATATAGATTCGTCCCCGTAAAGCGTCCTGTCGGATATCTTGACAGAAATTTGCGATTTGCAATCCGGTGCAAATGTGATCGCAAAGTGCCAACGCATTTAGATCCTCGACATGTGCTAATTGCAGAAGGATGCGACCGACGGGATTAGCGCTCCCGGAGCAGTATTCGCTAATTTCTTGCTGGGAACTATAGCGGAAGACGCTTTGATCTTGGACGAACGCGTCAAGCAAATGCTCGAAATGCTCGAGCGACAAGGGGTGCACTCGGATGGTTTCCTTGAGCGCGATGAATACCGGGTGCTTGACAGTACCGGAAAAGCAAGCTAGCAATTCACTGCGCCACCATTCCAAAAGTCGGAGCGAATCGGCTGCATTCCCGATTTCGTCCGCCAAATCATCCGACCATCTGCAATAGGCGTAAATATTGAAAAAATCCTGCCGGATAGACGCCGGCAAGAGAAAACTCGCTTTGGAGAAATTTTCATAATGACGTTCAGCCAGGTTTTTACAGTACTTCTTCGCTAGCCGAACATCCATTGGCAAGGCGGACGAACTCGGGCCGAATCGCTTCAGGTCTGCAAGAACAATGTCTTTGCCCATTCGCGAGGAATGTTGAAGGTTGGAAATGGCTTCGCTTGGGGATGACATGCCGCTATGATAACGGGAAATTCGACAAGCCTACTCCGAACGCAAATGTCCCATGAAAATAATTCTCGCAGCCCCTCGAGGCTTTTGTGCTGGCGTCAACATGGCCGTTCAAAGCCTAGACTTAGCGTTAAAGCACTTCGGTCCCCCTATTTATGTCTATCACGAAATCGTTCACAACCAGCACGTCGTCCATACGTTTGAAGGCAAAGGAGCGGTTTTCGTTAACTTACTCGAAGAAATCCCAAGCGATTCGACGGTCCTTTTTTCCGCCCATGGAGTTTCTCCCGAAATTCGGCGCATCGCAAAGGAGCGTCGACTTAATGCCATTGATGCGACTTGTCCTCTCGTAACGAAAGTCCATTTAGAAGCAATAAAATTTGCGAAAGAGAACTACACGATTGTATTGATCGGGCATGAGGGACACGATGAAGTGATAGGGACGATGGGTGAGGCACCCGAAGCAATTGTGCTAGTCGAAAATACGGAGGATGTCGAAGCACTCCAGTTTACATCGGAAACCAAACTTGCTTTTTTAACGCAAACTACCTTGAGCGTAGACGACGCCAATCGAATTATCCAAAGGCTCAAAAAACGATTTCCTTGGATCGTCGGTCCGCCTAAGGAGGACATTTGTTATGCGACTCAGAACCGTCAAGAAGCAGTTAAAATTCTTTGTCAACGAGCTGATGTCGTTATTGTTCTTGGCAGTCAAAACAGCAGCAACTCGCAACGACTGCGTGAGCTTGCACAAGAGTTCGATCGTCCAGCTTACTTAGCCGATGGTCCGCAAGATCTTAAAGAAGAATTCTTCCAGGGGGTAGAAACGGTACTGATCACTGCGGGAGCTAGTGCTCCTGAACTGGTGGTTCAAAATACTATCAAGTGGCTCAAGGATCGATTCAACGCTACGGTCGAAGAGCAAGAAGTTCGAAAAGAAGAAGTGTATTTTCCGTTACCTAAAGTGCTGCGAGCACTCACCATCAAGCCATGAACGACGCCGATGATTCGCGAGAAAGCAAGAACGCCCAACTCTCCAAAGTCGCGGACGCATTGGCTGCTATGCAACCACTTCTTGCAACCTCATTATGTTTGAAATGTGTGAGTCATAAAACGGTAGTTTCAGGTAAAGGCTCAGTGTTTATGCTCTGCCAATCAGAAAACACACCTGCCAACTGGCCAAAATATCCAGCTCAACCGCTGCGACAATGTAGATATTTTCAAGAGTAATACAGACTGCCAGCCTGTATTATCATTGCGACCATAACCGCAGGCTGACGACGATGGCACGTACTCTAAGTACTATAAAAACCATTTTCGTTAGCTTCGGGGTGCTTTTTAAGCAATTTCGCAAGCGAATGTAGGCCCGGGGCTAGCGCCCACCGGTTCACAAAAACCCCAAAAGTGAGTGGCATTGGGGCAAAGAGAAATTGTTAATTACTCGCGCCAGAAAACGGATTCGCCGCTAGCTTGATAACGGACGGCGAGATGGGGCGTTTCGATCGGTGTCTGCTTTTGAAAAAGCGATTCGACTGCTGCAATGACCATGCCTGAAGTGAGCAAGGTACGTTCAATTGGATATGGGGTTCGCCCAGTCAACACAACGTCTTCGATATGGCGAGCCAGCGGATTGAAAAAGTCGGCAGTTGTCGATCCGTGTGTAGGCATAGGCAAGTACATTTGGCAAGACACAATGCGACCCGTGTCGGACCGCAATCCTGCGTAATTAAAATCGCGAATGGGACACAAGAACATACAAGTGCGAAAGCCGTCATTGTGCTCGATAAAATAAGCGGTGACCGTGTCTTTCATGACTTGCTTTGCCCACTCATAGGTTACAGGAGCTGTTGGGAATCCGCCTTCAACGGGCAAATTGTGGCTTCGTGTCAACGCGGCAACGAATAGTCGCTGGGTATCGCTTCTGTCCGCATGCTCCATTTCCTGCCAAACTCGGTCACCGTTGACAGCCAGCACACGCTTCACACCTGATTCGCCACCGCGTCTTCTTTCGGACATGCACTGAGCTGTTTCGAGGCCATGCAGATCGTAGCTGTCGATTTTTCCGTAACAAACACAGACGCTTTCCTTGAGCGGCGTGTCTATCGCGATCTCGGTGGCTGGCATGCGCCAGGTAACCGGGAGCGAAGAGCCCGCCAGAATTGGAAACTTCAACCGAACGGAATCGTCCACCATCTCTTTGCATTCCGACCAAACCGTAGACAGGTGTTTGTCATTGAACACGGGTACGCTACGTCCTGAGTCCTCGAAAACCTTAACAACCTTTTTGAACCACTCGTATCTCGGATATCGCTTTTGTCCCCGGTCGTTGACAGGATAATCGCCATGTTCACCGATGATGACGACGCCATCCACTGCCAGCTTCGAGCTTCCCAACGTCAGTGCTTCCTCTACCGTTCCGAAGGCTTTCAATTGGTACTTTTCAATACGTTGTTTACCTAAATCGGATTCTCCAAACTGATCGATATACACCGAGGCAATGTCGAATCGCGGCTCTTGCCATCGTCCTGCAAACGTGTAACCCATCGCATGACGATCGAGAAAATGCTGGGCATGCGAATGCTGATAGACCTTGGTACCAAGAAATGCGATCCGCTTGCGCTGCGACGGCGACGCTTGACTTTTTGGGAACTGGGACGCGGCGAACCCCATCCCAGCCATGAATGCAAAATTTCTTCGGTTGAGTTGCATTAAATTTCTGCCATCAAGATAGAGGAATTGAAAGTGTTTAAGGCTATCGACAATCGAATACTACCATTTTTAAAACACGGAGGCACAAAGGCCGCAATAAATTAGACGGGACATTGTGGCGGCTAATCCTATTTCTTCGAACAAGGTCGACCCAACGCTGGCCGCCAACATACCCTGCGACCCAAACCTCCGATATAATAGAAATCCTATTTGGAATTTGGATTTCTTAGGATGGTTTGCGATCATGAAGTCAATCGAGTTGTTTGCAGGAGCGGGAGGACTAGTACTAGCTACGGCTAATGCAGGTTTCCACCACGAAGCCGTTTTCGAATGGAACCAAAACGCGTGTGCTACGCTGCGTCAAAACAAAGACGCGGGACTTCAGCAGCTACAAGGGGCGGAAATAATCGGCTTCGATCATAACTCGGGCAGAGGCGTGATTGCCAGCTAAACTTTTGTGGTTCATTCTTCGAATTTTGCAATTTGTAAATGCCCAG
>CAMDKL010000153.1 GCA_945900945.1 Pirellula staleyi DSM 6068 | reverse complement strand
GTCCATGCTTGAGACTCCTTAGAATGAATTTTGAAGACTCACTCTATTGGAGATTCAGGCTGGGCATTTACAAATTGCAAAATTCGAAGAATGAACCACAAAAGTTTAGCTGGCAATCACGCCTCTGCCCGAGTTATGATCGAAGCCTGACACCGTTGACGCCGTTGTCGCCGTTGTCGCCGTTGTCGCCGTTGTCGCCGTTGTTTGTCCCGTTTGCTAGAAATAAGAGTTCGAAGCGAAACGAACTTAATCAACAATTAACCAAAATTGACGACGATAGCACATGCCTCGTCCTTACAATGACCATCAAATATTCAAGGGTAATGTTTCCTCCCTTTTGCAGATTGCCAACTCGATGTACTGTAAGTCTTTCCTCTTTACTCTAGCCTCATTGACTTGCATGACTAAAGCATCCGCCGAAGATCGCCTTTCCCCAAACGTCGAAAGCTATGTTATGAAACGTTTCAGCGAAGGTGCTGAGATTCCAGAGGATCGACAAAAAGAACTTCTCAAAATTTCCCGTTACATCGCTTCCTGTCAAGCTGAAGGTAGACCAGCAAAACTGCTGTTCGTGTGCACCCACAATTCTCGCCGAAGCCACTTGACACAGCTTTGGGCGAAAATAGGCGCGACGCACTTTAATCTCGATGGAATAGAATCGTTTTCCGGCGGCACGGAGACAACGGCCATGAACCGTCGGACAGTCGCCGCGCTCCAACGAGCTGGTCTGGAAATCACCATGGCTGTAGAGGATGCAACAAATCCGAAATTTTCAGTTGTTTTCGGCAAAGCAGCTTCACCACAGATCTGCTTTTCGAAAACACTCACGGAACCGCCCAATCCCACCGAGAAATTCGCGGCGATCATGACTTGCTCAAGTGCCGACGCCTCGTGTCCGATTGTGAAGGGATGTGAACTGAGGCTGTCATTGCCGTACGAGGATCCGAAGGTTGCCGACGACTCTCCAAAAGAGACCGCCGCCTATGATGACAAGTGTAAAGAAATTGCTCGCGAAATGGTTTTTGTAATGTCCCGAGTTGCCGAACGCTAAGGATATGGTTTGCGCTGCAGACGACGGCCGGAATCGTCGGCTAGCCTATTAACTTTACACACTCCAAGGCTGCCTGCTCAGGTTTTAGTGCAGTCGTCGCGATCCCTGACACAACTTTAGTAATGTTGTGATCCACCTGGTCCGCTACGCTCCACGCAGAACCGTCAGCGGTGGTAATGTAGACCGAAAGCGTGTGATGCCCGCTACCTGGCCGTTCCCCGATGACATGGATTACGGTTCTCTTGCCTGTGATGCCTTTGTAAAGCAACTCACCTATCCGGTAGCCAGCCCGAACGCGTCCGGAGTTGACGATCATGAGTTGCGGCGCTACGCGAAGTCCGGTTTTGTTCAAGCCCTCGCGAATGCCATTGACGAGCGGTATCAATTGTCCGTCGTCCATTGCACCCAGTGCGTTTAACCCCTCGGACACAACTATCAAACAATCAAATGATCTGCTGATCTCTGGACGGAGCCCCAGCAAAATGTCACGTGAACCATCTGATAGTTGTTCACCAGACACAGGATGTAGAATGTAGTCGTTGCGATCAATCGAACGGGTTCGAATCCGAACGACATTCGGCAATTGGTTGACAAAGCCTTCGTCCCACTCTCGCCAAATGCATTTTTTTGCATCTGTGTAAATGTTTTGGATATCCGCATTCAGTTTTTCCGTCAATTGCCACGGTTGTTTGCCAAATCCTTCGGCAACGAATACGCCTCGACCTCGAATTTCTGCAAGCCTTTTTTTTCCTTCTTGAAGAATAATCTCATCGGTACGGTAGTCCCCTTTCTGGCGTTGGTACTGTAGGTAGACCCAATTAGGATCACCGAAATGCTGCGTAGGCCTGCCGTTTTGGTCGATGACACCAAGTGTTTGAAAGAAGTTCCACATGCGATCGTTTACGCGAAAACCGAACTTTTCTCGAAGTCGAACATGATCCTGAAATCCGGTCGTCAAATAGCCGAGCATCGGATCAATCTTGGTTGGCAAAGCCATCAAGTAGGCCGGATTGGCCGGTGCAACTTGGTCTAAACACCAATCGAGATCCTCCAACGACACGTCCATGTGTAAAGTGGAACAAACATCCAGCCCGATCGTCAGACCATGCAGCTTGCCCATGACGATGTCTTCCAAACAGCAGCGTACGAGTTGCTCTTTGGTACGAAAAACCTCAGGGCCAATGAATCCAGCAACATCATTAACATGGACCCAAGCGTCCGGTGACAATCCCTTTTCGATGCGTGAGTCTCGAACGACATGAGTCAAAGCTCGCGCCAATCCGTACTTGCGCGACTCATGGATCACCATGTCAAAACCATGGCCATGTCCGTTGGTAAAGTCGGCCCCTTGTCCCGTTTCAAAATAGAGGCCATATTCTCCTGACGAACGCGATTTGGCGTGCCGCACCATCTTGTCGATACTGATATCAAACGTTTTGTTGGCGGCATCGTTCCCGGCAATACTCTGAAACCACAGTTCTGTCGATTTTGGGTAGCGCTCTTCTACGGCCGCTTGAATGTCGATGTGTGATAAAACGCAATGGGGCATGGCGTCGGCAATACCGAATGTGACAAGGATATCTTGCAGAGCACGCTCAATGGCAGCAACGGATTCCACGTCGCTCGAAACAGGGTTGTTGCCAAGTAACACATCGCCGACAGCGTATGCAAAGCCGTCGAAGACTTGCCAGCGAATATCGTCCAGGTGATCGGTTGAAGAATTCGGCTGAAGCCTTGCCCCTAAATAGCCCTTAGCACCGATATGACTATTGGGGAGTGGGTTGAATACCTTGGAACCGATGGCAATCAGTTCCTCGTTGTTCATGAGCTTGACAACGCATGCGATACAGTCGCTCGACAACGAACCTTTCATTTCGTGGATTTCTGACTCACTCCAAGACAGCAGAGATGCCTTGAGTTGGCCGACAGTCATCTTGTTGAGGGATTGAAAAGTCGGGGGCATTGTAGTTCGCTTGACCAAAGCATGGAGTTCATCCGCAAGTGGTGGATTAGCATCAATGTCTGACAGGAGCGTATTGGCCAAGAGGGCTCTTGCGTTCGAACGCGCAGTTGCATCTGCTGCAGCAACCCCAACAATTTGGTCCCCTTCTTTAAACTCGTTAGCGTTCCCGAGGATATTCAGGTAAAGGTCGCGATCGAATTTTCCTCGCAGTCGATCGATGTAGGAAAAGATGTCTTCCTCTGCTTGCACCGGCAGGAGACCTATTGGCGATTGACCATACAAAGACAGGCCTGCGCACTTCCAATCGGCGGCTAGGGCAGTTCCAAATGCCGTGCTTTTGATAAAGTTTCGTCGACGCATTGCGCGATGCTCCCCTAAAGTGGTTCAATTCTTAGGGTATCAATCTAGGTATACGGCGAACAAAAAGCAAGTTCACAAAGACTCGGCACAATGTGATTTTACCTGGCACCCTTTCGCGAATGCAGTCCGTTGGATTAACGATCGCGTCTCGGACTACGTCTGCGGGGGCCGCGACTTTGGGACTGATTATGTTGATGGTTTTCCATGTTGGTTGCGACAAGCGTCCCGATCGCGTCTTGCCAGGATGGAATCCTACTGTTTCGACCAATCAACTCGCTCGAATCATCATCGCTGTCGCGATCTTCTTCGGCATCTCGCGGATCTGCAGCGTCGTCCAAGTTTTCGTTACCGCGAGTTTCGGATCGTTTCCCAGACCCTCGACGTCGTCTTGGCCGCGATTCTCTTTCTGACAAATCCCGAGACGAGTCGTCCGAATCGGTTTCTATGCGATCGTCCATCACGTCAAAGTCATCGTGGTTCGTCGGAGAGTCGTCAATAAATTCGAAGGCGTCGTCGTCATGAATTCCATCGCCAAAACCTGACGGCTTTTTCGCAATTGAGGGACTGGATGGTCCAGGTCGCCGCTCGGCATTCCCATCCCGGACTCCGCGTTCTTGACGAGGAGAACTCGACCTATCCGAGCGAGCAGGACGGTCGTGAGGGGCTGCCCGGTCGGCGCTTTCCGTGCGAGCGGGTCGGTCAGTGCGGGCTGGCCGATCGTTTCGTTCCGGTCTGTCGGGACGTGGCGGTCGTTCGCTTCGTTCGGCACCCTCAGCACGGGGTGGCCTCTCAACGCGACTAGCTCCCTCGGCGCGCGGGGGCCTCTCGGCTCGATCCGCACGAGGCGGTCGTTCCACTCGATCCGACCTACTGGGACGATCTGAGCCTTCTTGTCGAGCAGGTCTCTGAGGGCGATCCACTCGGTCTGAGCGATCCGCACTATCAGCTCGTGGTGGTCTGTCTGGTCGTTCGTCCCGTCCCGCTCGTTCCGGCCGCGGACTTCGTTCAGGTCGATCTGGACTGTTCGTGCGCTCTGGTCGCACGTCGCCATTTTCCGATGGACTTCGTTGACTACGCCCGCGAACCGAACGACTTGATTCAATTCTTGTGGAATCGTTTCGATCTAAGCTCTCCGAATCCAACTTCGAGCTCTCTTTCTTCAAGTCGGATTCCATTGTGGGATCAGCGAATGAAGCGTCAGCTCGCACATCAGCTTGACGGCCTCGGCGAGGTTGCTGTCTATGGGAACGACGGTCTGGGTCGACTGTTCCTGGTTCTTGGTCTCTCTGTGTATGAGGAACACGTCTTAGCTCTTGATCAGATCGAACATTGGCATCTTCCACTCGCGGGCTACTTTCTCTCCCTCGTGAGCGATTTCGATCTCGAGAATCGCCATCTTGAGGTCGCCCGGCTTTTTCTGCCAATCGTGTCGGCGGAGTAAGGGCTTCGGTTTCGGCGATTTGTTCTTGAACTGTTTCGCCCCACATGCTCGGTTTTGTCTTTCGGTTACCTGCCGCAGTACTCTTTGGAGTGGCAATCGGATCCAACTTTGGGTCCAAGGACGCGTTGGATGTTGGTTGGTCTTCCTGAGAGTGTTCTGGGGCTACGACACCGAAGAATGTCGCGACCGCGTCCCAGGAACTTCTAAGTCGGGACGGTTCCGGTTTCAGTTTTTCCGATTCCGGAGCTTGCAAAACTGTTTCTTCTACCGGAACGGTCGGTTCCACCCGCGATGTTGCTTTTGGCGTTTTTGCGAGACCGTCGGTTTTTTTTGCAGTGGGACCGAGAGAAGGAGTTTTGAGCAGGTTTGCAATGCTATTCCAATGATCCGACATATCGAAATCTTTTCGCGGGGCCGCAGGGTCAAACTAGACAAAAGAGGATAGAGCTAAAAAATGCTCATCCTTTGAATTCCGCCACAGTATAGCAGACAGGGCCCGTTTTTGGAAAGGCAAGGATTGCGACAATGCTGGCTTTGGGTGATCGGGGACGTGGTTACTCCAATTCCTTGATCGTGAAAAAGCACAAAAATGCTTGGTGGGAATGATTCCCTGGCCAGCCATTTCGCCTTACCCCGTCTGTCATGTCTCAAGAGAAAACGAACGCGGCCATTGCTCGTAGGCTTCCCAGTACGTCTTCTTCAAAGCAATTTCGTCGTCATCTGCGGTAGGTTGGACGCGTCCGTTGACGTTGGTCGCTCGTGAAACGATGGCGTGCTTGCCTGGCGAAAGATTCCCCAAGTCGATTGAAAAAAATGTCCAGCCGAACTTCGATCGGGACTCGCTGTCGAGCTTGGCGGTTCGCCAAGTGCCTTCGTCAATTTTAACGTCGACCTTACTAATTCCTGTGCCATCGTCCCAAGCTGCGCCGAATGCTTTAACCGGTACTTTGCCGTCGACGGCGGGCATTCGCGTCACTCGGGCAACGACCGATTTGAGATTCATTCGCGTTACGGATGATTCCATATATAGGACATCGTTTCCGATACGCTCACCACGGACCGTTACATAGTCGCGTGCCATGTATCGACCCATGTAACGCCGATCCCGACACTCGATGCGTGTCAACCATTTTACGTTTGCGATTCCATACCATCCCGGAACGATCAAACGGACGGGCGCTCCATTGCGATGCTCGATCGGTTTGCCATTGCGTTCGTAAGCCAACAACAGATCAGGACGAAGCGATTCGGAGAGCGACATGCTCCTACCGAATGGAACTTCGACCTTGAGTTCTCGTTTTGTGCCAGGACGCAGGATCTCTTCTTTCTTATCCTCGCCAAAGAATACAACCTCCGTAGTAGCCGGATCGATACCGCATTCTTTCAAAAGTGCAGCGAGTGGCGTACCGCCCCATCGGCTATTATAGACTGCGTTCATAAAACCTGCGTTGGATCCATTTCCTGAACATTCAAGTGTCATTTCCACTTCGGTTTTGGGCATGGCTTTGATGTCGTCGATGCTAAGCTGCTTGGGGTGTGCAACCATGCCGCCAATATCAAGCCGAAAATTTTGGTAGTCGAACTTCGGAATATCTCGGAATATCATAGTGCTGGACCGAAAAAACTTGATCCTGGGGCGTCAACCACGTATCGAGGGCTTCCCAGTCCAATCGATTGGGAGCCGTACGTGGTTCGTCAAGAAATGGAACCCATTTACCCTCAGTGGCTTGCTCTGCGAAAATGCTAGGGGCCTGCGTCAAGCACGCAACGAAGCTGGCGGCAGTGAAGGCTGTTCTTTTAAGTGCCTCACGGCGATTGGCAACATACGTCACATGACCTCGAATCGTTCCAGTTGAAACCTCTTTCTCAACAGGTTTCTCTTGGCCGAAGACTAAGCTAGAAAACATAACCATAACAACTAAGCCTGTGCGGCCCAACGGAAGCATCCGTCGGGATTGACTCTCGAATTGTTTCGCACTCTGGAACTCCACAACTTCGCACCCTACTTTATTTTTGCTTTGGCTCGTCCGCTAATACAGGGAGGTCCTGTATTCGGGACCGGATCGATGGTATTGTAGCGGATTCGCATGACCTCATGCTTTTGTCCGCAGCCTGGCGAACCGATCGCCGGTGAAACGCCTCAAGCCGTGGTGGTTGTCATTCCCCAAAAAAAGGTTGAGTGAGATTGACTTCAAGTCTATCAAAGCTAGTCATTGCCTACCTACTACTCCAAGCGGTATTGATATTGGCCTTGATCCTTTTTTCTAGAGGCCAGAATCGTCAAATGGCGGTTGTCGAGATCGATGAAGTGCTTTTTAGCTCCGCCTGCGGATTGCAGCCATCCATCGAGCGATTGCTCGCCGAAAAGTCAGACGCTCGTTCCACTAAAATCGAGCAGTTGATACGAAATTTCGGTGAAAAGGCAAAGATCCGAGTCACGGTCGTCGATCCCGATGGACGTGTGTTGGCTGATAGCGATGTCGCAGCGGTAACGATGAAGAACCACAAATTACGGCCAGAAATCGTTCAAGCCAGACTTGGCAAAATTGGCAAAGCAACCCGGTTGAGCGAATCGACAAAGACCGAATACTACTATTTAGCGATCCCTCTGTTGGAAAAAAGCGATCCAATTGGAATTCTTCGATTGGCAATGACGACGGATCAAACACGCAAGCGATTGGCGGATATTTCAAAAACCTTTGTTTGGTTTGCTCTCGCCTCCACAGCGCTGGCGTCAATTGTTCTTTTCGGATTTGCTCGTGCGACCATCGCACCGCTCCGAGAATTGACTCATTTTGCTGGGTCCATCGCGAGAGGCGACTACGGACAACGGCTTAGTCCAACCCATTGGCAAGGCGAATGGCGGTTACTCGGAAAAGCCTTTGATCAGATGCAAGTCGAACTGCAGGGTCGTGAAGATGAACTGCGTACAAATAGTGATCGTTTGTCAGCGGTACTTGCGAGTATGCACGAAGGTATCATAGCAGTTGATCTTCAGCGTCGTGTTCTGCTGGCGAATCGAGCCGCTGCCGTTATACTCGACGTTCCTTTTCAGGAGCTTTTGAATCGTCCTTTCTATGAGCTAGTTCGAAATCCGTTCATTGAGGAATGCGTCGACGAAGTCTTCAAGGCTCACCGAACGATCGGGCGAGAATTGGAGACGAAACGACAACCACGACGCGTCCTAGCCGTTCGTTTTTCTTGGATTGCTCAATTTTCGGGTGAAGCCGTAGTGATCGTTGTACATGATGTAACCAGTCTTAGGCAACTTGAGACAATGCGTCGAGACTTTGTCGCCAATGTCTCGCATGAATTGAAAACACCTCTCTCCTCGATCAAAGCTTATTCCGAAACACTGCGTCTAGGAGCTCTCGAGGACCCAGTAAATCGGCTGCGGTTTGTCGAGCGGATCGAAGAGCAGGCCAATCGATTGAGCGATCTGATCCTGGATTTGATTCGATTAGCGCGCATCGAATCTGGCATGGTCGCTTTCGAGGTTCGCGACATCAGCCTAGGTCATATCGCTCAGCAAAGAATCCAAGCCTTTCGAGTCCAAGCGGAGAAACGCTCCCTAACCCTGGAATTAGAAGAGACCTTACCAGCGATCATGGTTCGATGCGACGAAGAGGGACTTGCAACGATTTTCGACAATTTGATCAGCAACGCCGTCCGATACACGCCCGAAGGGGGGCAAGTAATTGTACGATGTTCAAGCGATGCTTTGATGGGAATCCTGGAGGTGATTGACAATGGCCAGGGGATTGCACCTGAACACCAAGAACGGATCTTTGAACGCTTTTACCGTGTCGACAAAGCTCGGTCGAGCGATCTCGGTGGTACGGGCTTGGGGTTATCGATCGTAAAGCACTTTACGCAATTTTTTTCTGGGCAAGTCTCCGTCTCAAGCCGACTCGGAAAGGGCACCACTTTCACCGTCCGATTACCTCTGTCAAAGTAGTCGCCACTCGTTCACTTTAGAGCACCAAAGCTGGGTTGCAGGGGGACGAACCAACGCCGTGAAGGATTTTTGTGGAGACTGATGTCTGGCTCGGGCTCGGGCTCTACCCGACCGGACACCGCTTTGGTGTTCGAGGGTCGAAAACGATGGTGGAGATCGCTGGGAATTATCGAAGAAATGCTTTCTTTTCTCGTCGAAGAGTGTTTTAATGAGGAATTATCCTTTTCGAATTCCTGTTGCACCAATCTTCTTCTTCTTCTCTTCTTCTTCTTGGTGGAAGCATGAACGTAAATTTTCGCAAACGCGGCTTCACGCTTGTCGAGTTACTAGTTGTCATTTCGATTATTGGCATTTTGGTTGGTCTTCTGCTACCGGCAGTTCAAGCAGCAAGAGAAGCGGTGCGGCGTGTTAGTTGTCTCAATAATTTGAAACAGATTTCATTAGCCATCGTGAACTACCATGATCAATTTCGTCGGTTTCCGTCTGGTTATATTCGTCAGTCAGTAACACCAGCTGCGGATCGATACAAAATTGGCTGGGGTTGGGGCGCATTGATTCAAGCGCATTTGGAAAATGGTCCATTGGCAGATCAGTTAGGTCGCGTGTACACGTCAGATCCTATGGGGCAATCAGGCATCCGAACCATTTCACTGGTAACTTGGAAGTGCCCCTCTGACAATATATCTGGGTTGACGTGTGTACCCAGAGTCGGCCAAAATTTGAATCCGCCTCTGCCGACGCCGTCGAACCCAAACCCAACCAACATTTTAAGGCCCTGTATCAGTTTTGGTGCTCGGGCCAATTATATTGGAAATTTCGGATCTGTTTCGGTGGGCGCAGGTGCGTCCGGCAACGGCCTCTTTTTCGTGAACTCAAATCTAAAGATGCGAGATGTCACGGATGGCACCAGTCACAGCTTTATGGCAGGCGAGCGCAATGTGGCTCTTGGTCAAGCGACATGGGTAGGCGTGCATTGGGGCGAGAGTATGGGTGGCATTTTGTATGACCCAGCCAATTTAACCAAGAGTCCCGTCGACCCATTGGTCCTTGGTAGCATGCACTCCAAACCAAATCCAGGATCCGATTCGCGAGCCTTTGGCAGTCGTCACTCAGGCGGCTGTAACATGTCCATGATCGACGGCTCAACAACCTTCGTGGCGACCGCGATTGATTTAGCGATATGGAAAGCTTTGGCAACCATCCGAGGCGGCGAGGTTGCGGCGTTATAAGGCGAGTGCAATCAAAGACGATGCGTTTCGTTTCGCTCGCAGAATGGGTGCATTGTTAGTGCCTTAGGGCTTCGGGCGGGATGCCTGCCGTGCAGCATTCGCTCGCATTGAGTAGGCCTCGCGACCAGAGCGTCCGCTCCACGAGTACCCGCAAAAGTGTTTCGAGGCTTTTTTGTGCGGCGGTGGATTCAAGTATCCCGACAGCGCGCGCAATGGCTTCCAGGGTGCAAAGATGTTGAACGTTACGTTGCGTCCGTAATCGGTAAACCGAAGGAGTTCCTTGTGAAAGCTTGACGTGCGGGATGCCCCTTAACGAGGGTTCGTGACGCACAAATTTTGTCGTTTGCCTCCAGTTCGCATCGGGAACGATCAAGTTGATTGGGTGTCCGAATTGCGATAGGTATTCAGGCGTGAGTTCGGTCGCGATGGGGCTGGGATAGAGCAGCAACGACGTTCGGCCCGGCTGGATCAGACCATCCGACGACATTCGTTCATCCCGACGACCATGAATGCGAACTTCGCTATTCGTCAACGCTTTGGAGGCAAGCCTCGCAGTGTTGGTAGTCAGAACTTCCTCGGACGTATGCATAAGGATGATGACTCGAGTTTGAAGAACGATCTGCGGAATCCAAGAGCAGAAGCAAAGAGGCTTGCGAATCTCGCAGCCTGGGCATCGATGCGGTGCCAAAAAAAGTCGCATAATTCTCCTTGAAAAGTCAACCATAACTTAGGGCCATTCGGTGGACGGGAACAGCGATTAGAACGGCATCGAAGCGATCCGATTCCCAGGTTTTTCGGGATTCGGTAACGATTCTGAGCTTATCGAACAAATTGCACTCTGAATTTCCTAGGAACGCACGTATTCTATTGCAAAGGTGAGCGGCTGTGTGCCTTTTGCCAAAAATCGTTCCTGGACCCTATAACATCTCCCTATTTGTAAATGTCTCAATCTTGGTCTCCGTCCTCTTGGAAGTCATTTCCGGTCTCACAGCAACCAACTTATCCTGATTCGAATGCCCTATCGCATGTACTGAATCAGATAAGTATCATGCCGCCGTTGGTCACCAGCTGGGAGGTGGATCACTTGCACGATGGAATCGCAGCGGCTCAACGTGGAGAAGCTTGGTTGCTGCAGGGTGGCGATTGCGCCGAGACCTTCGACCAATGTCGGACAGAGCCAATTGCGAGCAAGCTGAAGCTGCTGTTGCAAATGAGTTTGGCCATCGTCTTCGGATCTCGGAAACGAATCTTGCGAGTGGGCCGAATGGCGGGTCAATATGCCAAGCCTCGTTCAAGCGAAACCGAGACCCAAGACGGTGTCACGCTTCCTTGCTACCGTGGCGATTTAGTCAATCGATTTGAATTTAATGCGGAAGCTCGTCGAGCCAATCCGGAACTGCTATTGCGAGGCTACGAACGATCGGCCTTGACCCTAAATTTTGTTCGAGCGCTAAGCGAAGGTGGGTTCGCTGACCTGCATCATCCTGAGAACTGGAATTTGCTCTTCGTCGACGAAGCAAAAGGGGAGGTGGCGCATCGTTATAGAGAATTGGTTAAATCGCTCGGCGATGCAATTCGCTTTGTAGAAACGATTCTCCCAGACCGCTCTTCGGATCTCAAGCGGGTCGATTTCTTTACCTCGCATGAAGCATTGCACCTCGACTACGAAACCGCCTTGACGCGTCCAAGCGTCCGCGGAATCGGCTACTATAATCTTGGCACGCATTTGCCTTGGATCGGCGAGCGCACGCGATCCCTCAACGGTGCCCACGTCGAGTACTTTCGCGGCATACGCAATCCAGTTGCGATTAAAATAGGGCCCACTATGCAAAATGATGAATTGATCGAAATGACGAAGCGGTTGAATCCGGACAACAAACCGGGACGTTTGACGCTCATTCATCGCATGGGACGCGCGAAAGTAGAAGCAACGCTGCCATCGATGATCGAAGCCATTCGACGAGAGAACCGAGAGGTGTTGTGGGTTTGCGATCCGATGCACGGCAATACCGTTTCCACAGCACATGGACGCAAAACCCGTCGTTTTGATGATGTTGTCGATGAGCTTCGATTGTCCTTTGCAATTCATCGTGCTTGCGACTCCATGTTGGGTGGTGCCCATTTGGAACTGACAGGAGAAAACGTGACAGAGTGCATTGGTGGCTCACGCGGGCTGACCGAGTCGGACTTGGAATCCGCCTACCAAACTCAGCTTGACCCACGGCTGAATTACGAACAAGCATTGGAAATTGCGTTCGAGATTTCCAACCAACTTTCCGCTCATAGAATCTAAAATTTGAAACGAGAGGACTGCAGGTGTTATGGCCGCTCTTGGACAGATTGATTTGCATGCAGCCTTAAATCGCTTTGGCCTTGTGGACTTTCGTAAAGGGCAGCAGGAAGTCATCAGCCACATCATTGCCGGCCATGATTGCCTGTGCGTCATGCCTACCGGCGGCGGCAAAAGCCTTTGCTACCAATTGCCCAGTTTGGTACGGCCCGGATTGACTATCGTGGTGTCGCCGCTCATCGCATTGATGAAGGACCAAGTGGATTCGCTTTCAAACCGTGGTATCGCAGCCACGCTAATCAACAGTACGTTGACCTCTGCCGAGCAGAATCAACGACTGGAGCATGTCGCTGGAGGGCACTATTCGATGGTCTATGTCGCTCCCGAACGCCTTCGCAACTCGCGTTTTTTGGATGCAATTCGAACCACGCCTGTCCAGTTGCTTGCCGTCGATGAGGCTCACTGTATCAGTGAGTGGGGCCATGACTTTCGACCAGATTACCAACGACTCGGTCGGTTTCGCGAGGCGCTCGGTGGAGTCCAAACGGTCGCGTTGACAGCGACGGCGACACCCAAAGTCCGTCAGGACATCGTCGAATCACTCAAGCTGCGAGTTGCCAAACACTTCATCACCGGCTTTGCTCGAGACAACTTATACCTTGGCTCAATGCTGTGCATGGGTGATCGAGAAAAAGACAAGCAATTGTTGGAGTTCATCAAGGACCAGCCTGGAACGGGAATCATTTATGCCGCAACACGAAAACGGTGCGAGTCGCTTGTCGAGCAGATCGGAAAAGAACTGAAGATCAGCGTTGGTGCGTATCATGCAGGCTTAATGCCCGAGCAGCGCAAACTGATCCAGGAAAAATTTATGGGTGGGCAACTCAAGGTCATCGTCGCCACGAATGCGTTTGGTATGGGGATCGACAAGTCCGATTTGCGATATGTTATTCATTACAATACGCCAGGCACGCTCGAAGCTTACTATCAAGAAGCCGGGCGTGCGGGTCGCGATAGTTTGCCGTCCCAATGCGTTTTGCTCTACAGTCCACAAGATCGCTACATCCAAGAGTTTTTTATCGAGAATGCCAATCCGTCTCGCGAACTCTTGGAATCGGTTTACGATCTACTGGTCAAACGCACCGAAGACCCGATTGAATTGACCGCAGACGAAATTCGCGAACTTACCAACGCGCCCGCAACCGCAGAAGCGATTAACTCCTGTCTCCAAATCCTCGGTCGAACGACGGTTATGGAACGGCTAGAGATGTCGGGTGGGTTGGCCATGTTTCGAATCGATAGCAAGCTCCCGACGTTGATCGATTTGCTTCCAAAGGCCGCCAATGTTCAACGCAATGTCTTGCGAGCGGTGGAGAAAGCGATCGCCGATCGACGCGAAGAAGCGGTATACATCCATCCAAGGTGGCTAATGCAGCAGTTGCAAATGGATCGCGACGCGCTGAATCGCACTCTACGTGAACTTTGCAAATTGGATAGCTTTGAGTACGTACCCCCATTTCGAGGTCGTGCAGTTCACTTCCGCCGACGCGACGTTCCGTTTAGCGAACTTAAGATCGATCACGAAACACTTGCAGCACGAAAGAAATCCGATTACGAAAAATTGGATCGCATGGTCGCTTACGCCCAGAGTCGATATTGTCGACAAAAGACCATACTGGAGTATTTCGGCGATGCCTCGGCCTCGAACTGTGGCATCTGCGATCGATGTCAAGGAAAGACAGGATGGCCAAACATGCCAAAAGTGTTTGTTGGCATCGCCGATAGCCAAACGAAGGTAAAAAAAGCGACTCCAAAATTATCAAAGACGATCGTAGCGCCGAAGCCTTTGGAATCAGCCAAATCAGCCGAATCAGCCGAATCAGCCGACGCGACGTCCCCTTCGCTGTTGCCCAGCGAGGCCAAGCCAGCATACGATTTGATCATTGCGATTTTGAAGGCTGTTGAACGTACTCACGGCTACTTGAGCAAGACATTGCTGTCGCAACATCTTTCCGGTGTCGAGAGTAAAGCAGTTCAGGGGCTACGATTGCAACGACTTGCCGAATTTGGAATTCTAAAAACCTGGAAGAAATCCCACGCATTAGGTTTTTTGGACCAAACATTGGACGTTGGATTGCTCTGCCTTTCCGAATTGAGAGTTGGCAAATGGACAGTGTCTATTTCCGATGCCGGACGCGGGTGTATCGCGGGGACACAACAAATACCCGCTTTGCTGATGCAGTATGTGCATCAATGTATTCTTGCTTCGGAGAAATCGGTCAATCAGATCGCCCCAGTCCCTTTTAAGTCGCTTGAACGGACCGCTCCAAACCTAGCGAAACCGGTTGTGAGTGTGCCGCTTGCGACGTTTTCTGATGAGACGAAAGAGGTTGAGTCGCCGTCTAGCGACGAGCCCGTTCGTCCCATTGCTCATCTACCTAGAACTGTGGCCAGCGATGCAAGCTCAGGTCGAGATGTGACCGCGCCGATGCTTGAAGACTGGCGTTGGACGGTCCGGTTGGTTGAGCACGGGTACCGACTGGGCGAATGCGCATTGATCCGAGGGAAGACGCCTGATTCCATCCTCGAAGATTTGACCAAGGCGATTCAGGATGGAAAGCAATTTACCATTGAGCATTTGTTTGACCGAAGAACGCAAATTGCGATCAAGGAACTGCGAGATAATCACGATCTCCAATCTAGTCCGCCTTCGGTCTTCCAATCGTATCCATCTCTTTGGCGGTTCATTCAGCGTTGGGTAGATGCAAGGCGGCTCTCTTCTTTCACTCTGCGAGAATCTGTGCAATCTGCGGATGAAAATGAGTTTTGATAGTCAAACGATGGGGTCAGACCCTGTTTGCTGTTTTGCAAGCAACTCCTCGATTCGCTCAATGTCTTGTCTTTGCGATTTGGACGCGGAAATCGCGATCTCAGCGCGACGAATCAAATTGCTGACGCTGTCAGGATGCGATAGACCAAATGCAGTTGCAAGCTCCCGAAGCGTTGCGGTCGTTCGGCGATGGGCAAGGTATGCTGCCAAATCACGCCCGGCAGCAGTGGATCGTTTCGACTGATAGCTCGACGGCGATGCTTTATAATAGGCAGCG
>CAMDKL010000152.1 GCA_945900945.1 Pirellula staleyi DSM 6068 | reverse complement strand
GCGATTTTGTTTCCCCATCATGCCGGGAGTCAGCCGTGCTACATGTCGATGAACTTTTTGGTTGTTAGCAGTCCGCGTCAGTTCTGCGTCACTTACGGTAAGCACCTGTACATAAGTAAACTGGCATAGCCATCACCAGTCGACACAACCGGAGAAACGAACATGGATTTGCAGGATTTACAGGATGATCGTCGCGATCAAGGCTGCAAAGGCGATCGCTCCCGAGCACCAGGCCCAGATTATTAACACCGTAAAGGCAACTGGAATCGAGGTCGGCCTGCGGATACATTTTGGCAATCCGAAACTCGAAACCAAACGATTCACACGACACACGTGAATCTATCAGCGAATGGAAATCATCCTGTACATCTTGTCCGTCCATGTTCATTCATTTTGTTCGAAAACATATGCATACGTGCTTATATCAACACGTTAGGCTATTGTCGCTCTGTGGGATTACCCTATTGAGTGGTTGATGCTTACAATGCGCAGGCATGAACCAAGACACCAACAATTTAAACGTAGACCGCGATTCGCTCGCATCTGAATATCTCGATCGACTCCTCTATCCGCCTTATCCCGTTCAAGAAGAAGCATTGCTCACCTGGTTCACTTGTGACCAAGGACTGCTTGTATGCGCGCCGACGGGGACCGGGAAAACACTGATCGCGGAGGCCGCCATTTATGAAGCCCTTCGAACCGGAAAGAAGTGTTATTACACGACTCCCTTGATCGCACTGACCGATCAAAAGCTGACCGAAATTCAGGAGACTGCCGTTCGATGGGGCTACCCCGCGAGCAGTATTGGTCTGGTAACAGGCAACAGGCGAGTCAATCCGGACGCTCCAGTCTTGGTGGTGGTGGCTGAGATTTTACTCAATAGGCTCATGCAAGATCCGGAGTCGTTTGCGTCGGTTTCCTCGGTCGTTATGGATGAGTTTCATTCGTTTAACGACCCAGAACGGGGTATTGTCTGGGAGCTTAGTCTCGGAATGCTACCTCGGGACACCCGCATCATGCTGTTGTCCGCCACGATCGGCAACAGCGTCGAATTCTGTAGCTGGCTGATGCGAGCACATGGTCGGAGTATGGAGTTGGTACAAAGTACAGAACGCAAAGTGCCGCTGCAATTTGAGTGGGTCGATGACGCTTATCTTGACGAACATTTGGAACGGATCGCGGAGGGGGATGAAGCCAAACGTCGAACACCGGGTTTAGTATTTTGTTTTAATCGCGACCAATGTTGGCAGCTTGCCGAGGTGCTCAAGGGCAAGAAACTCATTGACAAGGAGCGCCAAGCCATCCTAACAAAGCGCATTGAATCGTATGACTTCACACAGGGTGCAGGTCCAAAGCTAAGGCAGATCCTGATCCGAGGAATCGGTGTTCATCACGCAGGTTTGATGCCCAAGTATCGGCGAATGGTGGAGCAACTTTTTCAAGAAAAACTGCTCAGCATTTGTGTTTGCACGGAAACGCTGTCTGCGGGAATTAACCTGCCTGCCCGAAGCGTTATCTTGCCAAGTATGGTGAAGGGCCCCTGGGGCAAAAAGAAAATTGTCGAACCCAGTTCGGCTCAACAGATTTTCGGACGTGCAGGGAGACCCCAATTCGATTCGCAAGGGTTTGTCTATGTGCTTGCTCATGAGGATGACGTCAAATATTTGCGATGGAAAGCTCAATTCGATCTGATTCCCGAGGATACGAAAGATCCTGGTCTACTTCGAGCCAGGAAAACGCTCAAGAAGAAGATGCCGACGAAACGAGCCGGTGAGACTTATTGGACTCGAGAGCAGTTTGAAAAGCTCAGGCAAGCACCGGCAGCCAGGCTAGCCAGCAAGGGATTACTACCGTGGCGGCTTCTTGCGTACATGCTTTTGAGCTCGCCGGAAGTGCAGCCGCTGCGCGATCTAGTCGGACGACGTCTACTGCCATCCAGCGAGATTCCGCAAGCGCAGCGCGAACTCAATCAAATGCTCGTTACGCTTTGGTCTGCCGGCTATCTCGACCTGTCCCCCAAGCCGACTCGGATCACCAACGCTACATCCACCAAAGATCTGCCGGGAAAAGAAAAAGGCAAAGCCGAACCAGAGCGGAAACCTTGGATTGCGTTTTCAGCTAAGCCGGATCCGAATGCGACGGCCGATGAACAAGGGGAAATCGCTGATGACGAAGAGGAGGTCGCGGCGGACGCCAGCGGCACAGGCGACGGAGCCGAATTGAGATATGAGCTAGACACGTACCGACCGGATAGAGCCGAGCCGACTGAGAAACTAGCGTTGCTTGTTCAACTCAGAAGTGTGAATCCGATATTCGGTTTATTCATGATTGATTTGTTGCAACATGCGGACGAAGCCGAACGCATTCAAGCGCTGGAGAGCGTCTTAGAGTTGCCCGCTAACATTTCCAAGTTGGTGGCTTGCCCACCTCCCGACATTATTCCCTTTGGACCGCTCGCTACGAATGTTTTGCATCCAAAGTTATTGGAGCTGGGTTTGGCTGGTTCCTCCGAAATCATGGGGCAGTGGGAGAAAAAAGAAGAGCCCGATTTGGAAAAGCTGGCTGCGGAAACCGGTGGTACTTCGCGAACGTGGAACGACAAATGGGAACCGCCGCCGCCCCCGGCCCTCTCACTGGCTGAGAAAATGCGACGACTGTTCAACCACGAATTTCCACGCGTTCACGATTTGTATACGCGCGGCGTTTGGGTGGTAGGCGAGTTGCTCGAATTCAATTGCGAATTCAACAAATACATTTTGGCAAAGGGGTTTCAGAAACAAGAGGGGCTTTTATTTCGGCATGTGCTTCGTTTCATTTTGCTTGCCGAAGAGATCAGTCAAATTGCGCCGGAAAGCACCAATGAGGAAACTTGGGAGAAGCCATGGGATGCACTCATCGAACGCTTGACCGAGTGCTGCCGACAAGTGGATGCCGAGAGCACGGACAAGATTCTTCAGGACGACCGAGAAGCGACGGCTCTATTGCGTTCAGCTGCCAAGAAATAGTCAGCGTTAGCCAGCATGCTAGCGGCTGGGCGATCGATGGCTAGCGTAACGCGTGGGTGCAACTGGAGCGCGCTAGCCGGTACGGACGCAGTAATTGGTCCTTCGACAGAATCGCGTATTGCTCTAGCTTTGCCGGCACCGTTTGCGAGCAACAAAATCGATTGGCACTCGAGGATGGTCGCAATTCCCATGGTAAGGGCAGTTTGCGGTACCTCGTCTATGCTGTCGAAGTAGCGAGCGTTGTCCTCAAGCGTCCGTTGGGTTAACGTTTTGACACGGGTACGCGAACCGAGCGATGAACCGATTTCGTTGAAACCGATGTGAGCATCTGCACCGATGCCGAGAATTTGCAAGTCGATACCGCCAGCTTGTTCGATTTTGTGTTCGAAACTTTCGGCACTCTCCTGCAGGTCGACGCCGCAGGTCTTTGGCACGTGGGTCAGTGACAAATCGATATCGATATGCTTGAACAGATTTTCGAGCATGTAGTAGTGATAGCTGCTTGGGCTTTCTGGTACGACGCCTACGTACTCATCCAAATTGAACGTCGCCACTTTGGCAAACGAGATTTCACCACGTGCGTAACGAGCAATCAGTTCACGATAAAGTCCTAGCGGCGTGCCACCCGTTGCAAGTCCGAGCACGGCACCCCTTGGATCGTTCTTGCGACGATGGAGTAACGTACAAACTTCATCTGCTGCAAATTGCGTAACGGCTTCGGATGAATCTAAAATGACAACTCGCAACTTTTACATCCTTTTGGCTGAAGCTCTGCTTCGACACCCTGCAGGCAATGGCAGACTATCGAGTCGGCCTTTGAGGGTTGAGGGTTGAGGGAGTGCGTCGGTTGGATGCAGGGTCCGGGAAGCAGAGCTTCCAGAGGGTGCGTTCCCAAGCCGGAGCTTGGGAACGATTTCAACGAGTGGACGAGAGGTGGCGTTCACCATGGATTATCGAATTTTCACTTATTTTTCAGTCCATCGAGCATCTTAACAAACCCTTCTCGCAACCCGGTCACGATCTCATTCGGGCCAGTCGCTTTGATAAAGATCAAAGCACCGTCCTTAAGTTCTAGGATTGCGCCGAGCATTTTATAGTTCTCTTGCTTTTTGGTAGCTGCGCCCGGTCCACCCGGCCCCATGGATTCTTTAAAAGTGCCAGTGATTTCGACCATATGAACTTTGGTTTGCTCGACATCCTTCTTTTCGACTTTGGTATCTTCTTTTTTCACGCTTTCGAACTGACCGATCCACCGATCAATATTTCCTTGGATGCCACCGCTGGCTTGCATGATTGTGATGCGTGCAAAATTTTCGCCTTCCCCCGCTACTCGAAATTCATGTTCAATCATTTGACTTTTCGGCGGAACGGTCTTCCACTTTTCTGGTTTAGCGAGGACGACTTTTCCTTTGGCCAACTCCAACATTTCAACTTTGGCAGAAGCGTCCTTTTTTTCTGTTTTTTCCTGGCCAACGGTAGGTTGGACAAGAATACAAAGGGAAGCAAGAGCCAATAAATTTTTCCAATTCATCGATAGTTCTCCGGTGGATGGTTTTTAAATTGTGTGGACTGAACAATAAAACCGAACGCATAATCACGGTTTCGAACATGAAAACAGAAACTCCGATGTTTCTCAAGCGTTCGGCCTAGTTACACTATACGATTGAAACCGATTTGACCAGTATCGCTCAAACACTATCAGGAACGTATTTCGAGTTCAGCATGCTCAACGATTACCGCTCACAAACGATTGACGCCGCATTGCTGGACGATTTGTCACATCTGGTGCGATTGGCGATTCGAGAAGACCTTGATCGAACCGCAGATCTAACAACCTTGGCGATCGTACCACAAGGAATACAGGGTTCCGCAGTCATTTTACCGCGAGTTCCAGGTGTGGCGGCCGGTGTCGATTTGATCGAAGCGATTCTGCAAGAGTTTGATACCCAACTTACCTGGACTCAGCACGTGGGAGATGGAGAACGATTCGAACCCCAGCAACCGATTGCCAAGCTAGAGGGCGAAACGCGAGATCTGTTGACCTGCGAACGAACCATCCTCAACTTTTTGGGCCGGCTTTGCGGTATAGCTACGTTGACTAGCCGATATGTAGCCAAGCTTGAGGGGACCAATGCAAGTGTGTACGACACCCGCAAAACCACTCCGGGATGGCGACGGCTTGAAAAGTATGCAGTTCGATGCGGAGGTGGTCGCAACCACCGCTCAGGATTGTTTGACGGAATATTGATCAAGGACAACCATCTCGCCTGCCGGGCATCCAAGGACGGAAAATTGCTTGACCCGGGAACTGCCGTTCAATTGGCCAAAAGTTTTGTTGCGAGCGGTGCATATCGATTCGAGCACTCGCCTCTGATCGAGATCGAGGTGGATAGAATCGGCCAATTGGAGTCGGCGCTGAATGCGTTTCCTGACATTGTCTTGCTCGACAACATGAGTTGCGAACTGCTAAAGGAATGCGTATCGTTGCGTGATCGCATGGCACCCTCGGTCGAACTAGAAGCGTCCGGTGGCGTTAATTTGGGGACTATTGGAAGTATTGCACTTACGGGTGTCGATCGAATCAGCGTGGGAGCTCTCACGCATTCGGCAATCAATTTGGATCTTGGGCTCGATTGGATTTTGAAAAATGACTAAGCACAACTTTGATGCCAAGAAATTTCGAGTCAAGGAAGGGGATTCGATTCAACTCAGCAAGATATCGACCAAGGCCGGTAAGGAATTGTCGAAGAAAGCTGAGGGTGTCGAAGCTCTAAAGGAAGATAACGCTTCGCTGCAAGAAGCTCAAAATCGATTGTTCGCGAGCGGGCAGCGCTCGCTGCTGATCGTCTTGCAAGGCATGGACGCATCCGGCAAAGATGGCACGATTCGGCATGTTATTAGCGGTGTCAATCCGCAAGGTTGCCGCATCTACAGTTTCCGTGCACCGAATACCGAAGAGGTGCAACATCCTTTTCTTTGGCGTCCCATGCGATTCCTGCCAGCCCGTGGCATGATTTCCATTTTTAATCGCTCCTATTACGAAGAGGTAATGGTGGTTCGAGTGCATCCCGAGTTCCTTGGACCGCAAAATCTGCCAGCCTTCAAGAAACCAATGGATCTCTGGAAACAACGCTACGAAGAAATTCGCGTCTTTGAACAAACGCTGATTAACAGCGGGACGAGTGTGCTCAAGTTTTATCTGCACGTATCAAGAGACGAGCAAAAGGCTCGCTTAATGGAACGACTCACGCAACCTGATAAACGATGGAAATTTAATGAACGCGACCTTGAGGAACGCAAGCTTTGGGAGAAGTACACGCAAGCGACCGAAGACGCCTTGTCAGCCACCAGTACTAAGTTGACTCCGTGGTACGTCATTCCAGCGGACGACAAATGGTATGCGCGAGCGGCTATTGCCGACATTATTGCTGATCACCTGGATTCGCTTGGTCTGGAGTATCCAAAAGGTGCGCCGGGTGACGAGGAAAAGTTTGCAGCGCTCGCGAAACTACTTCAGGAGCAGACTTGAATTGATCCCGTGATCGAGCAAATTGCGGGTGATTCGTTGGACTCGATCGTCCGGACCGTGCGGGCGAGACCAATGGGACCACGGGAGCATGTGCCCTGGCGGACTGGAAAGGCCTTGGGACCAAAAGATGGTCGAGGCGTTAAAAACGAAATTGTCTCTCGGACCCGGGTAGATTGTTGCTGTCCATTGCTGCGGATTCACGCCACCTTGTAATGCAGTCCCAGAAGCAACCACTTCGAGGCCCGGAATTTCGGGTGGGTCGCCATGGTACTCCCATCCTACCAGTCCTGGGATGCCGTCACCTTTCTTCATCTCAGTACCGTCAAACATCCAATGATTCGGAGTGGAGACAGTCCAGTCACCACCGCCATTGACGGGATCCACGTTGCGAGAACCTATGAGGAATCCTTCATCAGGTCCTCGATGTGGAAAAGGGCCATTGTCACGCTCTCGTTCGACTGCAAACTTGTAATCGCCACCATACGGTCCGCCGCGAAAAATAATACGGTTCTTTCGGCCGTCGTAACTGTCGCGAAATGGTGAAACCCAACAGACTGAGTTTCCAGAAAAGAACAATAAATTGACGCCTGAGTCCCGCATGTTTACCACGCTCTCGTATTGACGAATATCCCAATATTCGTCGTGGCCGACACTCAGCATGGATTTGCATTTCAAACCTCGGTCAGGCGTGAGCATGTCGCTGTTCGAACAATAGGATACGTCATAACCCTGCTGCTCAAGCCAATATGCAAATGGGAATTCGAAACACAACCACTCGCCAGATCCGATCGACTGTGGATTTTCATATATTTGAGCGTACTTACTGTAGGGGCGATCGAAACTGACGTCTGCCCAAGGTCCCTGATTTCCCTTGGGATGCAGGTATACGGATGTGTCGACCGGCCAGCGATTATATGCCTGCCAGGTATTATCGCTGACTTGAAACAGGATGTCTGCCGGGCGATTGTCTCGCACCACAAAGACGATATAGCTTTGCCAATAGTCGTAGGGTCGCTGTTCATCAATCGTCGTCAATCGACCCAGGTAAACACCACTTAGCCAATCGTTCGGTATAACGATCGACGCCGAAGGATCCCATCGACATTCCACAAGCCGTCGCTCCCCTACCGTTTCAGGCAACTTCTGCGAGCGGCCCTCGAGCGGCCCTATCGTCGTCATCAATCGGGCACCTCGTCCTCCGTAGTATCCTGTTCTAAAGATTTCTATCTTGAACTTTTTTGCCGGGGTCGTCGACACCATGATGTCGAGTTTTTCCCCGGAGGCAACGCTCTGACGCGAACAATAACCCTCAATCCAAGGAGAGCGAAACCCGAGGTTCTTGTCCAATCGAACACGTGTCAACTGCCAGTCTGTAGATCCCTGCTTTTCATTCTCAATCCGAACGGCGTTCGAGTCTTCGGAACGCGTTGGGTCGGCTACCGAAATTCCGCCTTTTTCGTGCCCCATTGACACACCTCTCAGCCATTGTATCTCGGCGATTAAAGCCAACGTCAAGCAAACTAAAAATCGCAAGAGCTTGTTCATCAATTTCAACCCTCGTTTTCTTTGGTAGTTTGGCAAGGTATGGTTATCCGCCAACCGTTCAACAAAGCCGCTCAGTTTGACCCTCATTCTATTAGTAGATGATGGACATTGAAAGCGAATTAAACGTTGCAGGCTCTTTCAAGGACGTAGAAACAACAATAATTGCAAACTCGGGGTGCTTTGGGCAAACTGCGCAGTTTTATGCGACTTGAACAATTAATCAGATTTGATTCGAAATTTTGCGGATTTGATCTGTCGTTTGCCAATATTCGGGGTTGCAACAATCCTCACACCAACCCAGAATCTGCGTGGCGATGCAAGTGAAACCTCAGTCTGTGAGGGCTTCAGGGTCATTTGAATGGAGATGAATGCTTGATGATTACGATCAAACCGCTTGCTTTTGAGCAGCTCAATATTGGCGACAAATGGACTAGTGCCGCTCGTGTTGTTTCTAATGCCGATCTTCAGTCCTTTGCGGATCTTACGGGGGATCATGATCCCCTACACACGGACTCGGAATTTGCTGCAAATGGTCCATTTGGCAAGCCCATTGCGCACGGACTACTTGGCCTTTCTATTCTTGCTGGCCTTAGCTCGAACGCTCCTGCTGTGCTCACTGCAGCCTTGGTCAACATAAGTGGCTGGGGGTTTTTTAAACCAGTTTTTGTCGGCGATGTCGTTCGAGCGGTTACCGAGATCATCGACTTAAAGCCCAGAGGAAGACGGCATGGGGAGGTGCATTGGTATCGGCAGCTTATCAATCAAAAAGGTGAAAAGGTCCAAGATGGGATTTTGGTTACTTTAGTTTCGAGACGCGTGCCTTTGCCAAATATGAAAACGCTTTCGAGTCCAACTTTGGGCTCCGAAGCGGCTAATTCGGAGGCAATCGGCCGAAATGCGACGGAAGAAACGGTTGGAACTTTCTATTGAGTGCGGCTATTGGTGCGACCGTCTTCGGGTATAGTAAGTTGAGTTCCCATTTCAATGAAAGCAGCGTCGCGATATGCAACATTTGGACCACCTCAAGAATCTTGTGATTATGGCTTCCGCCGATGGAAGCCTGTCCGAACGCGAAATAGCCTTGCTGGTGGATCGATGCGGCGAGATGGGGCTTGAGGAGGCCGACTTAGGAAAAGCCGTCTCGTATGCGTTGAGTGATGAGGCAGCACTCAAGCTGCCCACCGAAAAGAAGGAGCAAATCGCCATGCTTTCGGATTTGATCCGCATTATGGCAGCTGACGGTAAACTAAGCGAAGTTGAAAAAAGACTCTTTGCATTAGCCGCCGCCAAAATGGGAATTGAACGAGTGGAACTCGATGACTTAATCGATAAACTTGTTGGGAAAATAAATAAATAAGTCGCTCGTGGTCGAGTATACCGACTGGCTGGCAGCCTGTCCTACGAATTGAGCCAACTCCCAATGCCTGAAACCATTTTTTCCAAGATTATTCGCAAAGAAATCCCTGCGAAAATTGTTTACGAAGACGATCTAAGCTTGGCATTTCATGACCTCAATGCCCAAGCCCCAATACACGTATTGGTGATTCCCAAACGACAAATCGATTCTTTGGAACATGCGTCAGAGGAAGATGCAAAACTACTTGGCCACTTGCAGATTGTCCTGCAAAAGGTTGCTCGTATCCTCAATGTGCATGAGTCAGGCTACCGTGTCGTAATGAACTGCGGTCGCGACGGAGGACAGTCGGTTGGCCATTTGCACTACCATCTCCTCGGCGGTCGAACACTGGTCTGGCCACCAGGTTAGAAAAACCGGTTGTTCTTCTTTCTTTAATCAGCCTGTTTTCGTTCCCCTGTTTTGATAGAAAGATGATGGACAGGAATATTTTAGATCTTTCTGTCCCTAATTTTCCTGTCGAGCAAAAACAGGAGGATCGATCGGCTAGCGACTCATGCTCAAGCGAAGAAAGCTGCCCATTCAAGCCAAAATCTCATTCACAACACGAGCGGATTCAACGCCAGTTAGTTTTGCATCGAGTCCGTTGAATGGAAATGTGAAGCGTTCGTGATCGATTCCCAGTTGGTGCAAAATCGTTGCATGCAGGTCGCGAACGTGTACTCCATCCTTAACAATGTTATAGCAATAGTCGTCTGTTTCGCCGTAGGTGACGCCTGATTTCACGCCGCCACCCGCTAGGAACAGACTGAAGCATCGCGGATGATGATCGCGTCCATAGTTTTCCGTTAAGCCCCCTTGAGTGTAGACCGTCCGGCCAAACTCGCCTCCCCATACGATCAGCGTATCATCTAAAAGTCCGTGTTGTTTTAGATCCTGAATGAGGGCGGCAGTCGGTTGGTCCGTGTCATTGCATTGGCCTCTCAAAGCTTTGGGCAAGTTGGCATGGTGATCCCAACCCATGTGAAACAACTGAATGAACCGAACCCCGCGTTCGGCTAATCGCCGCGCAAGCAGGCAATTTGCGGCGTATTTTCCAGGCATGCTAACCTCTGGCCCGTAGAGGTCGAGAACGTGCTGAGGTTCACTTTTAACGTCGGTCAATTCCGGCACGCTGGTTTGCATCCGGAAAGCCATTTCGTACTGCGCGATGCGGGTCGCGATTTCAGGATCACCAGCTACAGCAAGTTTTTGTTCATTGAGTTCTCGTATTTCATCCAACATCGAACGACGCATTTCGCGATCAACACCTGGAGGATTCGATAGATAGAGAACGGGATCCCCTGCGTTGCGAAATTTGACGCCTTGATATTGTGTTGGCAGGAAACCGCTACCCCAAAGCCGATCGTAGAGCGGTTGGTCGTCCGGTCGACCAGTCCCTTTACTGGTTAATACAACGTAAGCGGGCAGATCCCGATTCTCGCTTCCTAACCCATACGCAAGCCAGGATCCGATGCTCGGGCGGCCTGGCAATTGATTGCCCGTTTGAAAAAAAGTAATCGCAGGATCGTGATTGATCGCTTCGGTGTACATGCTTCGGACAATCGCAAACTCGTCCACCAACTCGCCCGTATAAGGCATCAGCTCGCTCCAATCGGCGCCGCATTTGCCCTTCTTCGCAAATTTGAAAACAGATGGAGCGACTGGAAAAGTCGCTTGGCCGGACGACATGCCGGTCAAGCGTTGACCTTGACGTATACTATCCGGCAAATTTTGACCGCGATACTTTTCCAAGCTCGGTTTGTAGTCGAACAATTCCATTTGGGATGGAGCTCCCGACTGGAACAGATAGATGATGCGTTTGGCCTTGGCTGCCAAGTGCGGCAGATCGACTAATCCACCTGAGGACTTGGTCGTTTGGTCGCCAAACGAATCGTTGGCCAGGAGGCTACTCAACGCTGCGCCCCCTAATCCGATAGCGCTATTGGACAAAAACGTCCGGCGATTGAGAGCGTCCTGGAGACGTAGCATAGATTGAGAGTTGTTCATGCTATTCCTTGGTAACCGTTTCGTCTAAATTCAGGATGACACTGGCTGTCATGGCATACGCCGCAAGCTCCAATGGATCGAGTGAGCTAGCTGGTTTCTTTTCACCAACCGTGAGGAGCTTCTGGGCGGATTCGGGATTGGCTTGAAAACTCGTGAGCCTTCGTTCCAGCCCTGTCACCAACGTTTTTTGCTCAAGCAACGTTGGTTCTCGCGCGGTTGCTAATCGGAAAGCAAACCGAACGCGGTCGGATGAGGTCTGGCCACCCTCCATGAGCATTCGTTCGGCCAGCGAACGCGACGCCTCCACATAAGTGACTTCGTTGAGCAGCGACAGCGCTTGCAATGGCGTGTTCGTACGCGAACGACGCACTGCACACATCTCACGGCCAGGCATATCGAAGATCAACATGTTGGGTGGCGCGCTGGTTCTCTTCCAAATGGTGTAAAGGCTTCGGCGATACAAACCGGTGTCTTTGTCGTGTTTGTAGTTGCGCAAGTTACCATAGACGTTGATCTCATCCCAAATTCCCTCAGGTTGATAAGGTCGCACGGGTGGTCCTCCAAACTGATCGACCAACAAGCCGCTAATGGCCAACGCGTTGTCTCGCACCAGTTCCGCTTGCAATCGAAATCGAGGGCCGCGTGCTAAAAACCGATTCTCGGGATCGTGAGCCGTCCGTTCGGTCGATGCCACCGACGATTGCCGATAGGTTGCACTCATGAGAATGGTTTTGAGCATCGCCTTGGTGTCCCAACCAAGTCGAATGTACTCGGTCGCTAACCAATCGAGCAATTCCGGATGGCTTGGAAACTGAGACTGCATCCCGAAGTTTTCACTCGACTTTACAATTCCACTACCAAAGAGCAATTCCCAATACCGATTGACTTGAACCCGTGCTGTCAGAGGGTGGGACGGATCCACCAGCCATTTAGCTAGCCCCAGGCGATTGTTTGGGAGGCCTGCGGGTAATGGTGGCAACGCAGCAGGCAGAGCGGCAAACACCTTTTCACCTGGTTTGTCATATTGGCCCCTCACGAGAACAAAGCAATCGCGAGGCTGAGGCGACTCTTGCATCACCATTACCGTTGGAACGTTTTTTTCGTAATCGGATTTGGCTTTTTTGGCGGTCTCAAGTTCTACCGCGGACTTGGCCGTCGGGCTTTCTGCAAGAGTTCGATAGTGATCCAATATGGCTTTCTTTTGGACCTCCGTTCGTTCTGTCTCCGGAACCTTTAACGCGGCAACAAGCGATTCAGTTAATGGGCTCGCAGTCGAATCCGAGACATTCGGCTCATCCGTCGTAGACAATCGGAACAGGCCCAGGTTGTGGTCGGCGAGCGCTTCTTGTTTCAGTCGAATGGTCAATTTACTGTCTGCTGCCAGCACGAGGGGTTCCACCAAAACAAACACGGCGTGCCGTGTGACTTGCTTCGTTCGATCGAGCCCATCGAGAGCCCAACCGGTCGCTGGATTGCCGTCGATCGCGGCCGAGATGTTCCAGCTTTCCTGAGAGTAATCGGCAAAGGCTCTCGCAATTTTTAACTTAGTAATAGTTTCAGGCGTAGACGCGAGAGAGGTTTCGGCTTCAAACTCCCCCAATACAATGTTGCCATTTCCCTTTCGCCCAAAACCGTTGGCAGCATTGGTCGAATGCGGAATTGCCTCCAACTGTATTGCCGTGATTGTCTTGGGTTGAGAAACCGTGGTCGACAGTGTGTAGATATCCTTGACAGGTGTCTTGCCGCTAACGCGATAGCTACCGTCCGCTTGGATCGTGAATTTCTTGTTAGCGTTACCGATCCAGTTGCCCTCTATGATGCGCCAAGAATTTGCTCGCTCGAGCAATTTGGCACCAACATCACGTGCCCAAGCCTCAGCCGCTGGATTCCTCTTTGAGTCCAATTCCTTTTGAGCCATGTCTGCTTTAGCAACAGCCGCCTCAAGCTCCAATAGCTTTGCAGCATCTTGCGGTCTCGGGATGCGAAGCAACGGCGCGGTGTTGCCTGGTGATGCAACACCGGATTCCGGCACGTTGTTAAAATAGGAAAAGAACTGGTACATCTCTTTCTGAGTGACCGGGTCGTATTTGTGATCATGGCATCGTGCGCAACCTATGGTCAGTGCCATCCACACGGCTGATGTTGCCTCCACCCGATCGATCACTCCCTCGATGCGCCATTCCTCCGCGATCAAACCACCCTCGCTGTTTTGCCTATTGTTCCGATTAAATCCGGTCGCGATCCTCTGATCCGAGGTCGCATCCGGTATTAAATCGCCTGCAAGTTGTTCGATTGTAAACTGATCAAACGGCATGTTGACTCGGAATGCGTTCAGCACCCAATCTCGCCAACCATGCATGTAACGTTGGTCGTCGGATTGAAAGCCGTTGCTGTCGGCATAGCGTGCGCCATCAAGCCACCACATAGTCATGCGTTCGGCATAGCGAGACGATTCCAGTAGCCGATCGATTACATTTTCGAACGCGTCGCTTGTCGGCATTGGATCATTGATAAACGATTCGACCTCGGCGAGAGTCGGCGGCAGGCCTGTCAGATCGAGGGACGCTCGACGAATAAGGGTTGCACGTGAGCCTTCTTGTGAGGGTGCTAGCCCCTCAGCCGTTAACTTTGCCAAAACCATTGCATCGATCGCATTGAAGCCCCACTTCTGCTCGCCAACCGCAGCAACGATTGGCCTGACCGGCGGAATAAAGGCCCAGTGTTTTTTATACTCCGCACCCTGGGAGATCCAGCGATCCAGCGTTTGTTTTTCGTTAACCGATAGAATTTTGCGGGAACGAACCGGAGGCATTCGCATTTCATCTTCGTCAGCCAACCGAATCCTTCGAATCAACTCGCTGGATTCAGGTTGGCCAGGAACAATGGCCCGGTCACCGCTCTCGAGCGCAGCGATTGCCGTATCGAACTGGTCGAGGCGCAAGCCACCTTCGACATGCTTAACATCGGCACCGTGGCAAGCAAGGCATTTATCGGCCAAGATCGGACGGACATCGCGATTGAAATCGATTTTATCTTGAGCGGAGGCTCGCCAGCCTGCCAACAAGAACGAACAGGCGGTGAGGAATGCGAGTTGAAAAGACACGCGGAAAAGCATAGTGAAACCCTCGGGGCAGGTGGGAGCGATCCGCGACAAGCATGCATCGCCTTCGGCCCGAGTTGCCAGCGAGTGTGTCGCGATCGCAGATCGAACTATCATCGTTTATTGATTGAGTAAAGTCAATGTGCAGCCAATGTTGGACAGGCTTGTTAGACAAGCTCGTGGTTCGCCAAGCAAAAAGGCTGCAAGACCACTTAGATCGCGATCGGGTCGAACATGATACCAAGCGCGTCAAGGCAAGTGGACTATTTTAGCAATTAAGCAACTATGCATACGTTTTCGAACAAAATGAACACAATGAATGAACATGGATGGACAAGATGTACAGGATGATTTTCTCAGTGATTTCTCCAAACGGGTAGTCGGATCGACGATTATCCTGTAAATCCTGTAGATCCATGTTCCTTTCACTTTTGCATTCTGCGGGGAGTCGTATTGAACCAATAGTTTCTTTCTGCATTTGCAATCTCTGAATTGCCTTCGAGAATTTTAATTTGACGGCGACCGGTGAAACGACCGGCGGTACCCAGGATTGTGGCTCGGATCTCGAACTCCGAGTCGACGACACTTGCAATTTTCCGTGCTACTCCGAGCTGAAATCTGGATTGCGGGTATATGGGCGTGTCTAAAGACTGAAGCGACCAAACATCCATCGGAATGCTGACCCAAACGGGCATCTCATCGGCTTCTGGCATCGGCCGACTAATCAACGCCACCAATTCTGCAGGCAATCGTCGAACACTCGGAGCGGCCACCTCCACAACAACACGACTGCTGTGCGGTGCATATAAAGCCCAGCTTGGCCAATGGTCCCAGATGCCAAAACGCTCAGTGCTAGGCATCACTATCACGAATGCAATCATCACACTGCAGAGCGTTTGCAGGCAACCATTCCGACAGCCCTCAATTTTCAATCCAAGTTGCCGTTCAGAGATCTCGCTTTCCAGCACCGATACCCG
>CAMDKL010000151.1 GCA_945900945.1 Pirellula staleyi DSM 6068 | reverse complement strand
TAGGCACCGGGGTCACAAGTGAGTGCGAGCAAAACCACAAAACCACAAAACCACAAAACCCCAGGCGAAGATTGACTTTAAACCGAACATAAGAAACATTATCGGACGTTGCGGAGCGGTGTTTTGGAGGTTTTGTGCACGGGGTTTTGCGCTCGGTGTCTCTTGCTAGGGATGCCTTTTGTTGCCTGGATTGTTGCTAGCCGAAGGGCACTCACTTTGTGATTTCGTGAACCCATGGGCGCTAGCCCCGGGCCTAAATTCGCGGGCGAAATCGCTTACAACTCAGTCCGAAGCAAGCGGAAAAGGATTAAAGTGAAGGCGGATCAATAAAGCGTTTGTGAATTTTCCGCAAAGCTTACGCAATCAAATAGATCGTCCCCAAAGCAAGCTCTTTCCGAATCCATTCAATTTCAAACGCGTTCCGGGTCAATGGACTAGTGCAAATTTCTTTCACGCAGAGGTGTGGAGAATAAGGCTTGATCTCGCTGAGAGAACCCCTGCGGCCTCATGCCGCTTGGTGAACAAGGTTCGTATGCGATCAGAAGAGACCGAACGATTCGAAAGACCCCCGTGAAGTTGCATCGAATGTCGCAAGGTTAAGGAGAAATTGAGCCATTAGGCGCTAGCCTCGGGTTTCCAGAAACATCGTATTTCGCAAGCATTCAACCGCGGCTATCGCCGTCGGCTCAAGTGGTAAAAGCTAAACCTTGCGGCATTCGACCTTGCATCACGGGTGCTTGGGTTGCACCATTTTTCACGCCCTGCCCTGCCCTGCCCCGAAAAAGCCGCCAGAACCTTGGTTTGGTTGTCTTACGCTCGCGTTCGCCAATAATCGACCCATCTCATCAATACCTCTGCCTCGAGCTCGTTTAGGCTTACGTGTTTATTGACGAACTGCACTTCGCCAAGTCCCATCCATTTCGCTTCACATTCCGTTTCATAGAATAGCCCGTCCAGCTGCAGAATCCAAAAATCCGCCTGTTCTGCCGTGGTCTTCCTTCGAATCGAATTGAGTTTTCTGGAATGATTTAGGCTAGGTTTCGGAAGTGACGCAGGATTGAAGAAGAATCCAAACCGGGAACCGAGCATAAGGTCCACAAATCTGCGACATTTCGATTGGCAAGACATTTTGTTCGATGCGATTCAGGCAACACGCAAACATAGGGTGTGGACGAGTCACTCGTATAGTCAATATAACACAGCAGAATGCCATAGGCTCGGTTGGTTAGGTTTTCGTTTCGTATCAAGTCTGTGATTGCCGCTATCAAAGCGGTCTCGATTATTTGCAGCTTGGCGTCCAGAGGAAACTATTGCATCGTGCGCGACTCAACGCGGCAGAACCTGGTTGCCGCCGAAGCCGGTTTGAGAGTTATTCGGCCAGTTATTGCTCGGCGGAGGTGATTGTGGTTGTGATACAGGCCATCCGCCGGGCTGTTGCTGTTGTTGCGAATTGCCAGCATTACCCCTCGGATCAAACGGCTGAATTCCCCAACTTGGGTTCGCCGATGCACCATCCCCCCCCCCCTGCCCTGCCCCGACGAAACCGCCGGAACCTTGGTTCGGCTGCCCCCCACCCTGCCCTGGCAAAAAGTTCGATGGCAATTGTCCGTTGTTCATTTCGGTACCAAACTGATTGACCCGCTGCTGTACCATTTGGCCAAGCCCCTCAAGAAATCCTTCGCCTGCTGGCGGCGTGATCCCGTTCTGATTCTGATGCAATCGCTGTTCCACATCATCAAGGTATGGACCAACAATTTGTTTAATCTCAGCGGGTAGGATTCCACCCGAGTTCGCAAGTATTCGACTGATGTAAAGTCCGCTTCGTGAATTCGCGATGCGCTGCTGCTGGGTTGCACCAAGCAACGTCATTGCAAACATCGTGATGAGCAAGCACAGCGCCATGCCTTTGATCAAACCAAAGCCGGCACCCAATTGCCTATCGAAATCCTTGAGCTTAACTTTGTCGATGGAGGTACTAACCAATCGAAACATCATCCAAATGATCAAACTGGAACCAAAGTACAAAAGCAGCATCGCTAAAAACAGATTCCAGGGCGGTTGTGCATTGATCATTTCTGCTACATCATTGCGAAATAGATACGCAATGAAATAGCTAGCTATAATCGATGCCAGCGACGCCAGCTGCCAAGCAAATCCCTTGATCGCTCCAAATAGGGTTGTCGCTGCCAATACGATCAACATGATCAAATCATAAGCCTGCATTGCTAGCTATCCCTTCGATGGTTTCAGTATCGCGAATCTGGTGCGAAGCAGATCTTTTGCGTGTCTAACGACTATAGCGATTTGCAACCTGAAGTGCGAAGACCAAAATCGCCCCCCTGCCCTGCCCCGCAGCTTTTGTTTTCAATTAGTTCAAAACGCAGTATGGACTGGACGCGACCAAATTGGGAATGCTAAAAGACTATGCAGACGACCGCGTCGAGGTCGCAGCGAAAGCGATCGCAGAGCGATCGGCCATACTCATTTAGAACTAATTTCATGGCTGATTTCAAAACCCACATCTCAGTCAGCACGATTGCAGGCGTCTTTTATGGCGTAGGCGGCTATCAAGCTGGGTTGCCTTTGGAAAGCTGCGTCATTGGCGGTGCGCTTTGCAGCGTCAGCGGAATGCTCCCAGACCTCGATAGCGACTCGGGGGTGCCCCTTCGTGAAGCAGTTGCATTTTCATCCGCATTCGTGCCGATGCTCATGGTCGATCGACTTCAGCGACTCGGTTACAATCACGAAAGAATGCTTCTCATAACGATTGGGGTCTATTTCTTTCTGCGATTCGGCTTGGCGGAGTTCTTCAGGCGATACACCGTGCACCGCGGCATGTGGCACAGCGTGCCCGCTGGCCTTTCCGCCGCCCTGTTTGCATTCGTCGTTTGTTCTTGCGAGAACATGAATTTACGATTGTTTAAAACAGGTGCCATCTTCATTGGCTTCATGTCGCACATATTGCTAGATGAAATATGGTCGGTCGAGTATCGACGTGGGCGATACACCTATAAGCATAGTTTCGGTACCGCACTCAAATTTTGGAGCGGGAACCATTTTGCAAACGTTTTCAGCTACGCACTTTTGGCAACGCTTTGCATTCTTGCTTACAAGGACGAGGGGCTCATGAGCGGTTTTGACTACCAAGCCAACGGCGTCCCACACACAACCGTTCAGTGGGTCCAATCGCTGCGAACGCTTTGGTAGGCCCCTGCCCTGCCCTGACAGCGAATGGAATAATTGAATATCCAAAATAGTCTTGTCCCTAATTTTTCTGTCACAACAAATGGAACGAGATCAGTCTGATTGAAACAACCGGAGCAGGGGTGGATGAGGTGGTGCCGGTGAACCAAGACACATTAAGCCACCGACTTCTCAACGAAACTTAGTCAATCGACTACGAGTACGAAGTGACCGTTCCTCGCCATGAACGGTTACGAATTTACAAATCGACTAACCCAAATTCCGTTTTCTGAATTCTCAGAAAGCGTCGCTGAGATCGCCTGATATCGACCTTAGACTTTCCGAAATGGGCGAATCGACAATCGTCTCCAAATCGCCTTGTTTCTTGGCAAGACCTGCCACTTTATTTGAGTTTGGTGCTGCGTTGGATGCCTTGAAATCATCTACCAAGCATTGGATTCCTGGCTGTAGCTCACTGAGCATTTCTGCAAGAGCCGACATTACGAAGTAGGTTTCCGAGTTTTGATGATGCCCAAGGACCTCAATCCGACCAAGCACATTGGTCTTCGATACAATGGGAAGACTAAGCGACCATCGCTCGGAAAATTCAGGAAGCGTGTTGATGTGCCAACTAGCGTGAAATCCTTCGTGTAGCCAAGGCATGTTCAAGTCTAGACTAATCTTAGCGAGGTGATGCTTTTCAGCGAACTCGACCATCGTACTCCATACAGTGTCCCATTCACGCGTGCCTTGCAATCGAACCGTTTGTTGCCGAATCTTGTGATCCGCAATACCATGCCTTTCAACGATGCTTTTTGAAAAATTTAGACTGCGTTTATAGAGTAGTTCGAGCTCTGCAAAACCAAAGACTCGCGTTGCTACCAAAGATCCTAGCGCGAAAATCATGGTTCCAATCGAAATCGCGTCCGATTGAAAAACGACGCCAAGGACTGCACCGCTTGCCGTCACCAAACTCAACAAAGTGATGACGACGACCAACCAGCGGTTCTTAATTCCAAACCGCATCAAATTGTGATGCAAATGCCCTCGATCTACCGTAAAAACGCTTCGTCCAGTCAGTTTGCGGCGGACAATGGCCATACCTGAATCGAACAATGGAATCGCCATCAGAACGATTGGTACCGCAATCGAGATCGGGCTCTCTTCTTGCAGCCAGCTTCGCATTGCAAGAACACCAAGCATAAGACCAACTAGCATACTGCCAGCATCACCCAAAAACACCTTGGCTGGCGGCAAATTGAAAATCAAGAAACCAAGAAGCGAGCCAGCCATCGCAGCTGCAACCATCGACTCCATATGGTTTCCTGTAAACCAACCGATCGCGGACAAGGCGGCAAACGCTATCCACCCAACTGAAGAACAAAGACCGTCCGCTCCATCAATGAGGTTCACCGAGTTGATCGAGAGCAGTAACCATCCGAGGGTGATTGGGACGGCAAGCAAACCGAGTTGCACTGGCATTCCGAAAATGCTGATCGAATTGATTGTAAAGCCCAATGCAATGATCGACATGCAGACGATGACTTGGCCAGCGAGCTTCTGACGTCCCCGAAGACCGAAACGATCATCCAAAACTCCCAACAGTACAATCGCGATAGCTCCTATCGCCAGCGAAATAGCTTCATAGGCATGCCCAGTAAACATCCTGGCGAACTCTGGGTTGGTAAACAAGAACACGCCTACTGTTGCAATCATGCTGAGGAGGATCGCTATCCCCCCACAAAGCGCCGTTGGTTCAAGGTGCATTTTGCGATGCGTATCGGGGTGGTCCGTCAAACCAATGGACAACGCCAGCCGTCTGGCAATCGGAGTTGCAATAAGTGCAAACACGAATGCCACGGAAAGTGCAGCAAGCGGAAAGACTGGAAGAATCATAGATGGAACCTCGCGGAGTGCTTTGCACCCATTCACTTTGAGTGAATTGGTGCTAGCGGAAATCGTGTGAACCGCAACGCACGCCCTCTATGATCCTTAGACTCAACCTATTCGTCTAGATACGGAATCGTTAACTTATCCAAAAAGTTTACGTTAAGATCGAACCATTCCCTTTTGCCTGCAGTGTTGGGGCAATCCCTATAAATTCAGAAACCATAACAATTGTTTTAAACCGAAGGCTCTGCGATTTTCCCAGTGTCTATTATATCTACATAAAACTTTAATAGAGTATCAATTAGCACCCTAAAGCAGCAGAAATGGTGATTGTGTTTATTTTCCAATTCCATCAGGCTGGTGTTTCGAAATTAAAAAGCAAAGTCGCAAACATGGCATGGTCTCATTGCGGCCAGTCAACAGGTTAGGCTCGAAGAGCACAAAGTATTTTCGACAAATCTTCTAGAACCCATTATTTGGTAGAGGCACCATGGATCGCGAAAAATACCAAGAACTTGTGGCAACCTTTTTCGAGTGGAACCAACCTGCGATTTCTAAGATTTTTTCTGAATTGCTATCGGCAGTAGCCGCCGAGGGAGATCTGACCCCCGCAGGGTTGATGAGCCAAAACTACGAAACGGCGAGAGCCAACCCAGAAATCCATGTGCTGCCAGGCAACCTGAAGGACGCACGCGATGCGATCTTTCCTTATTTCTGGGGAACTGACAGTTGGAACAACCCATTGCATTTGGAAAACGTAAAAGGGCCCGCCAATCACGCCTCGCTCATTGGGGCACTCGCTTGCTTGCTAAAAAATCCCAACTTGTGCACGGATCGTTACAGCCAACGATCTAACGAACTCGAAGTCAAAGCGGTCACAACCTTGGCGAATTTGATCTTCTACCATACGGACGATCCGTGGGGTGTGTTTACCATTGGTGGTACGATATCGAACTTGTACGGAGCCAAGATTGGACTCGAACGCGTTTTACCTGGAGCAATGCGCTCTGGTTTGATGGGGAATCGCATTGTTGGAATCTGTTCGAAAGCCAGCCACTACTCGAATCAAACGGTTGCAGGCTGGCTTGGAATTGGTACTCAAAACCTCATCGAAATCCCGACCGATGAAAAACTCGCGATGCGGATCGATCTGCTCGAGGCTAGACTTGACGAACTGTATCGCTCCAGTGTCAAGGTCGCTTACGTATGTGCGACCTTCGGTACCACCGACGGTTTTGGAATCGACGATATCCAAGCGATTCGCGAGCTGCTGGTTGCCAAGAGCAAGCAGTATTCGGTTCCTATGCCGCAACTCCACGCGGATGCAGCCGTGGGTTGGGCCATGGTAATGCTCACCGACTACGATACTTCGAAAAACCTTTTACGCATGGAAGAAGGACTTTTGAACATGATTCGTACGGTTCAAATTAAGAACAAGGGACTGCAATACGCAGACAGCGTTACCATCGATTTTCACAAACTAGGCCGCGGCCATTATCCATCAAGTGCGTTTATAGTGAATCGACGCGAGGACCTGAAGTACTTGGCCAGAACGGTTTCTGATACTCCCTACTTTTCGGATGCGGATGCAAGCCGAGATCCTGCTCTTTTTACACTAGAGTGCTCCCGGCCAGGTCTAGGCCCTTATTGCGTGATCGCTTCACTCAATGGAATTGGATTGACAGGCTGGCAAATGCTGACGGCGCGTGCCCTGGAGTTAACTCAACGGCTCAAAGATAGACTGTCGAAAATCGAGTATTGCAAGGTGCTCAATGCAGAGACCTGTGGCGTCTCAGTGAATTGGTGGGTATTGCCCAAGGGCCGAAATGCAGAGGATATTTACCAGCGTTTAGTCCGCAATGAATTGACTCCTGAACAGATAGCACGCTACCTGCCTGAAGTTCGACAACTGTTCGACAAGCGAACCAAAATGATGGATCCGACTCTGGACGCGCGATTGGGGTTTACGACCAGTTATGGCTACTGCCCAAACGGCATCGATATTCCAGCTTGGAAGGCAGTTTTCTTCAATCCCAAGACTACGGAAGAAATTGTCGATCGCATTGCGTACGGCATCGAGGAGCTTTAGCAGTTACCAGGGATATTTAATTATCACACATGGCCTCGTCATGGTATACTCGAACTCAACTGTTTTTCGAAACACCTGCCGTGAAGCTATCCCACCCACTATTGCGGGCTCGATCTCCTTGTTGGATCGATCCTATCTCAAAAAGCAATTCATGAATCCAATTCTATTTGCCATCGCTTTTACGACGACAACGATTGTCAACTTTTTATCCGACGAGTTGCCGCCAGCGGTAGAGCGTGAAGTAGAGTTCGCTCGCGATGTTCAACCGATATTTGAAAAACATTGTCTTTCATGCCACGGCAGTGAAAAACAAGAAGCTGGATTAAGGCTTGACCGCTCTGATTTTGCGATGCTTGGTGGCGATTCCGGCAAAGCTATCGCGACGGGTAATAGTGCACAAAGTCGATTGATTCAATTTGTCGCTGCAACGGATTCAGAAAAAGTCATGCCGCCTGAAGGCACACGCCTATCGCGTGATGAAATCGGCGTCCTTCGGGCATGGGTTGATCGTGGCGCGGTTTGGGCTGATTCTAAATCTGCAAACTCAACTAAAAGTAGCCATTGGGCCTATCAACCACTGAAGCCGACTGCTCCGCCAGCAGTGAAACGCTCCGATTGGATCGTCAACCCAATCGATCAATTCATTCTCGCAAAATTGGAAAATCGAGGCCTATCTCCGTCCCCCGAAGCGGATCGCATTACGCTGCTTCGGCGACTGAACTTGGATTTGATCGGCTTGCTTCCAACTCTTGCTGAAGTCGATGATTTTCTCTCCGACGCGAGTCCGAAAGCTTATGAAAAACTCGTGGATCGATTGCTTGACTCGCCGCATTTCGGTGAACGATGGGGCCGGCATTGGCTCGATATGGCTCGGTATGCTGATTCCGATGGTTATGAAAAGGACAACCCGCGTCCAGATGCCTATCGATGGCGTGACTGGGTTATCGATGCGATCAACTCCGATATGCCGTTCGATCAATTCACGATCGAGCAGTTGGCTGGCGACTTGCTTCCCGAGGCGACGCAGATGCAACGGTTGGCAACTGCTTTCCATCGACAAACGTTGACCAACACCGAGGGAGGTACTGATCAAGAGCAATTTCGTGTCGAGGCTTGTTTTGATCGGACAGAGACGACAGGAGCTGTATGGCTCGGACTGACGGTCGGTTGTGCACGATGCCATTCGCATAAGTACGATGCGATCAGTCAGCGAGAATACTACCAATTGTTCGCGTTCTACAACAACGGCGACGAACAAACGATTGTCGTGCCAAAATCTCAGGAGGATGTCAGGCTTTATGAACACGCAAAAGCGTCACACGATGCTGAGGTCACCGAGGCGACGAACGCCCTGCGAATCGCACAGCGCGGCATTGCTCCAGCCTTGTCGCTATGGGAGGAAGAGATCAAGCAGCAAATCGCCAAATCCACCGAGAACCCAATCAAGCGAGAAACGCTACTCCAACCGAAAGTCACCAGCGATGGCGAAGTCGCGTTCAAACCGCAGAAAGATGGGTCTTTTTTAGCCGAGGGAACCAACCCGCCTCTAGCAACCTACACCGTCCAAGGAAGATCGTCTGGCGTAGCGTTCGATACGATTCGCCTCGACGTGCTTGCGGACAAAACTTTGCCAGCGAAAGGGCCTGGACGCGTGGCCCACGGTAATTTCGTTCTGTCCGAATTCACAGTTGAGACTTCGGAGACACCCGATTTTTCCAATCCACATCGAATAGAATTCGACTCAGCCAAAGCGGATTATGAGCAGGAAGATCGTCCCTGGTTGGCAAAGCATGCGATCGACGGTGATGACAAAACCGGTTGGGCGATCGGGAGTAAGTATGGAATAGACCACTGGGCAGAATTCCATTTGAAAGAGCCACTGCCAGCTACGGCACCGCTCTATCTTAGAGTACGGCTAAGCCAACAGTACGGAAAACAACATACGATTGGCCGCTTCAAAGTTTCTATGCAGTCAGGCCTATACGCCGACGTGGATGTCCCAAAGGACATCGTAAAAATACTTGCGTTGCCCGGTGTAGATCGGAGCGATTCACAACGACAAGAATTGTTGGATCACTTCAGCAGTGTAGATCGCGTGACAAAGCCACTCGTCGAAAAGCTGTCTTCTCTTACGAAAAAAACGCCTGCCAAGCCGGAACTCACGGTTCGTGTCATCGGACAGAGAATCAAAGAGCCGCGAAAGACGTTTGTCCTGCGTCGCGGTGAATTTTTGGAACCGGTGGTTGAAGCGGATGTTCAGCCGTCGGGTCTTGGCTCCTTACCAGCATTGAGTCCCCGGAAAACCGACGAACATGGCGATCGATTGGATTTAGCTCGGTGGCTAGTTTCGAACGAAAACCCCATCACGCCGCGCGTCACAGTAAACCATGTTTGGCGAACTCTGTTCGGAACTGGAATTGTAAAAACTGCTAATGACTTCGGTGTTCGAGGAGACACACCCACTCATCCCCAACTTTTGGATTGGCTTGCACGAGACTTCATAGGAATGAATGGTAGTGATCGTTTAGCAAGTTCCGATGCTTCGCATGCTTGGTCTCGAAAAACTTTAATCAAGAAGATCGTCATGTCGGCGACATACCGACAATCCTCCAGGCGTCGAATAGACTTGAGCGAAATGGATCCGCAAAATCAGTTAATAGCAAGTCAGAATCGATTGCGAGTCGAAGGTGAGATTGTTCGCGACATCAGTTTGGATGTTGCAGGGCTTCTAGTTCGTAAGATAGGTGGACCAAGTGTCTTTCCCGCCTTGCCACCCGGAATCGCCGAATTGAGTTACGCAGGGAACTTCAAGTGGACGGTTTCGAACGAGACCGATCGTTATCGACGAGGGATGTACACGTTTTTTAAGCGAACGGCGCCCCATCCTAACTTAATTACATTTGATTGCCCCGATGCAAATTTGACTTGCGTGGATCGCAATAAATCGAATACACCGTTGCAGGCCTTGGTCGGTCTGAACAACGAGTCGTTCGCTGAATCCGCACAAGCGTTTGCGAAGCGAATTCTTGGTTCAAGCCAAAGCGCGGATACAAAGAGTCGGCTCGAAACCGCATTTCGCATTTGCGTTGCGCGACCTCCTAGCGAACGCGACCTCAATGAACTAGTCGCTCTTTTGGAAGCATCGCGACGTTGGTATGCCGATCACGTGGATCAGGCCAAGGCCTTGGTTGGCAATTTTGCTGCTCCTGATATTTCGGTTCAAGAGAATGCAGCTTGGATCGCAACCGCTCGAATCTTAATCAATCTGGACGAATTTATCACTCGCGAATAATGAGTAGCATGGTTCCCTTCGAACAAAATATCGAACAGGTTCGTCGCAATTTCCTCACGTCTTCCGCCAGCGGATTGGGACTGGCTGCGTTGGGAGCGATGCTCAGTGCCGACGAGGCCATCAATCCCCTGGCGATAAGGCCGCCGCATTTTGCGCCGAAAGCAAAAAACTGTATCTTCCTGCTGCAGGCTGGCGCTCCATCGCAATTGGATCTTTTCGATCCGAAACCGAAATTAAACGAATTGCATGGCCAACCGCTGCCAAACGAGATACTGGAAAAAGTTAGATTTGCGTTCATCAAGAAAGAATCCGCCGTCCTAATGGGGTCGTCACGGAAGTGGTCCAAGCACGGACAATGTGGGATGGATTTTTCCGACTTCCTGCCGAACATAGCGACTTGCGCTGACGACATTCTGATGGTGCGTTCGATGTTCTCCGAACAGTTCAACCACCATCCAGGCCAATTGCTACTCAGTTGCGGGCGAGGCACGTTTGGATTACCAACCGTTGGCAGTTGGTTGACTTATGGCTTAGGTACTGAGTCGCAGAATCTTCCGGGGTATGTAGTGCTCACGAGCGGTCGTGGTTCGAGCGGTGGCTCGTCCCTTTGGTCGAGTGGATTTCTGCCGTCGCATTACGCTGGCGTCCTGTTCCGCAATGAAGGTGAGCCCATCCTCAACCTGACGAATCCAAATGGACTTCCTCCAGAGTTGCAGCGTCGCGGTTTGGATGCGATGAGATCGTTAAACGAAAGCCGTTACAGCGAGGTGCACGATCCCGAGATCGCAAGCCGCATAGCAAGCTACGAGTTGGCATTTCGAATGCAGTCCTCTGCCCCAGAGTTGATTGATCTGCGAGGCGAATCGGCGGCGACGTTGTCCGAATACGGTGTAGAACGACCTCAACACCCGCAGGCCACGGGTCGGGGAAACGTCGCCAACGCGCATCTAAGTTTTGCACGCAATTGTTTGCTTTCGCGACGCATGGTCGAACGCGGTGTTCGTTTTGTCAATATCATCTATGAAGCGTGGGACCAGCACAGCGACCTCGACCAGGACCTACGCTATAACAGTTGGGTAGTCGATCAGCCGATTGCAGCTCTACTGAAAGATCTCAAGCAACGTGGACTTCTCGATAGCACCCTCGTGGTTTGGGGCTCCGAGTTCGGACGTACGCCTCTGGGTGAGAACCGAAATGGTCGCGATGCGAATACGGGTCGAGACCACCATCCGTTTGCTTTTACCTTGTGGATGGCAGGTGGCGGTATCCGCGGTGGGCAAGTATACGGCGAGACCGATGAACTCGGCTGGGGTGTTACCAAAGATCCTGTCCACATCAACGATCTTCACGCGACAATGCTGCATCTTTTCGGGATGGACCACTTGAAGTTAACCCATCGCAACCAAGGGCGAGATTTTCGTTTAACGGATGTCGGTGGCAAAATCATGAACCCATGGCTTGCTTAGCTAGTGTACAACCGATAGATCCATCGTTGCTTCCGAATCAACAGAACTATCCGCTATCCCCTACCCGTTTTACAAGCTGCGGCCGTAGTCTTCATGCTTTGAATTGACTTTCTTGTGAAATAGATCGACCAAAACGCAAGGACGCGCCGAGCAGGTTGTCGATTTCTAATTGCGATGTGCGATGATTGAAGATTGCTGCCCTAATCGCAAATTGCCCGTCGACGATTGTCGACGATGGTGCAGCGATACCTGATTCTTGAATGGAAACGACAATGTTCGCGTTCACTCGGTCAGCATCTTCGCATCGATATCGGAAGCAAACGATATTTAGGGTTACGGGAGCAAGCAATTCCAGCTCCGATGACCGCTCAATGCAATTAGCAAGATACTCGGCTAGTTCGCACGTTTGCTCCATCATCCTCGCCAGTCGGTCTATCCCATAGACCTGCATGGTAAACCAAACTTTGAGAGCCTTAAAGCTTCGAGATAGATCGGGACCAAAGTCGCAGGGCAATGGTGATCCGGCTGCCATTCCACGCGTCTCTCGCCGAAGGTAGTCTGCAGGTGAGGAAAACGTATCTTGATGCAATTGCGAGTCCCGCACCAATACGAATCCAGCGTCGTATTGAACTTGTCCCCACTTATGAAAATCGAGCGCAATCGAATCCGCTTGCTGGATACCTTGGAGCTTGGTTGCGATCTTCGTTGACATCATCCCCAATGCTCCGCAGGCACCGTCCACATGAAACCACAATCGTTCGCGACTCGCAATCTCAGCGATCCCTCGCAAATCATCGATCGCACCGACGTTGACCGTACCCGCTGTCCCAATCACGCAAAAGGGTGTACGTCCCGCAGCTCGGTCGGCAACAATGGTTTCTTGCAGGATGAGCAAGTTCATTTGATGCCGTTCGTTGACTGCAATCATGCGTAGTTGGTTTCTGCCCATACCGGCTATCTCCATAGCACGTTCTAGGCAACTATGTGCGTCGCAGGAAGTGTAGGCGACGAGTTGTTCTCGGACTTGCTGTAACCCAAGAGCTCGAATCTCGGTTCCGATATTGGACGTGCGCGCGACCAGCAATCCAATCAAGTTCGCCAACGACGATCCAGTTACGAACAGACCACTCGCGGACTCGGGAAATCCGAACAATTGCTGCATCCATCGAACCACCTGTTGTTCGACTTGGATGGGGATTCGATCACGTCCTCCAAGATTGGAATTTAGGCCGGCCGCTAGCATTTCAGCTAGCATACCAACAACCGATCCACCTCCATGAACCCAGCCCATGAATCCTGGATGAGAGTTGCCAATGGCGTACGGCACGACGTTTTGCATAAAAGAGGCGTGCGTGGCTTGCAAACTCTGTGGCGCCACTGGGAGACTAGACGTAAAGAATTGTTCTACCTCCTCGGGGGTGGGCTGCCAAACAGGACGTTGGCGAATCTGCGAGACATAGTCAAGCATATCGTCGAGCATCCGATGGCTTTGTGTGCGTAACGAATCCCAATCGCTAGGATCGAGAGTGGCCCCTGAGTCAAACAAAAAGGAGTGCCTGCGACTTTTACGAGAATTGGACGGGCATTAAAGGCAGTTTTATCGGCAAAGCTCGCCCAAAAATTGCGTCAAAAAATTTAACTTTTTGACTAAGCCTTCACCTCTGGCCCATCGTATTTCGTAAAGATCATTCTTCCCGCTTGCGTTTGCAACGTGCTGGTGACGACCACACCGATGGTTTGGTTGACCCGTTCTCGGCCACCCTCGACAACTACCATAGTACCGTCATCCAAAAAGCCAATTCCCTGGTCTTGGCCTTCCCCGGTTTTTATTACCCTTACTTGAAATCCTTCGCCAGGCAAAAATTGAGGACGAAGTGCACTAGCGACTTGGTTCAAGTCGATGACCTCAACATTGTGCAATTTGGCTACTTTGTTGAGGTTGAAGTCACCCGTTACAAGCTTGCCATCAAGATGCTTTGCCAGGAGAACTAGTTTCATATCGACTGGCTGGCCTGCGAATTCCGGCAATTCGCGGTCGTACATCATGAAGTCCATCTTGTCGCTGGTGCGCAAGCGATTCAAGATATCCAAGCCTCGACGCCCGCGAACGCGTCGCAATTTGTCCGAGCTATCAGCAATTGTCTGCAGTTCAAGTAAAACGAATCGAGGCATCACTAGTTGGCTATCGAGGATACTTGTTTCCGCCAGCTCAGCAAGGCGTCCGTCGATGATACTACTGGTGTCTAGGATTAACGGCTTTATCCCTTTGAGATCGCGAGAGAATTCAACATAGGGAATAACAAAACGAAAATCGTCTTTGGTTTGCAGCAAAAGACTAATACAGGCATAGCAAAAAAAAGTCATTGTTGTGAGAGAATAATACGATTTGAATCTATTGTTTTCCAGCAATGGATCCATAGCGATCGATAGCAAATACGAAAGCAATACTCCAACGAGCAATCCAAAATACACTGCGGAGATGATTTCGATGCGTTTTCGCGGAAACAACATATCCACTGCAACAACCCCGAACGCAGCCAAAAGGACGCCGCAAAAAATCATATAGGGCATGCCGTTTACTGAAGAAAGATCCGGACTTCGAGCCCAGATCGCCCCTACCCCACCCGCGACGGTAATGAAGAGAAGACGAAGGAAAAGAATTGCCAATGCATCGAAAAACGGCGTCTTCGAACTCTTGTCGAACGAAGCGTCTAGACGGGAGGTATCCATGGAATGAACTGATTTAAGAGCGAGCGTAATGACTTCAAATTTTCAGATTAAAGAATAACGCATCAGGGCCCGAAAAGCCGCCGGAATTCGAGAAAACCTAGAATTAACTTGGCCAGTCCGCGATATTGTACGAAAGGATTGTCCAAAATACCAAATATTTCGACCACTCAAACCCCAGCCAGTCGCTTGGTGGGGGCAAGTAATTCGGACCAACTGCATCCATTGTGTAATGCCGCAAGCTTTAGATATTGAGCGGCTGACTACTTCGGTGCGACCGTGGCAATCATCCGCTTGCCTTGTTGCAATGGCGGTTGCTCCAATTTGGAGAACTCCGCCAACACTTGCAAAACATTTTCCATAACTCGTCTTCCTTCGTCGACATGTGCCATTTCACGTCCACGGAAGATGACGGATACCTGGACTTTGTCTTTGTCTTTTAGAAAACCAATGGCTTGGCGAACTTTTGTCCCAATATCGTGTTCGCCGGTCTTTGGGCGAAGCCGAATCTCTTTTGTTTTTGTTTGATGAGTGCGTTGGCCGGACTTCTTGCTTTTCTCATATTTATATTTGCCGAAGTCCATAATTCTGCAAACAGGCGGTTTTTCGTTAGGAGCAACCTCAACCAGATCCAGGCCAGCATCGCGGGCGCGGCTGAGAGCTTCATCGGTAGTAATGACACCATATTGAGTGCCATCAGGTCCGATCACGCGGATTGGAGAGATGCGGATCTGATTGTTGATCCTCGTTTGAATGCGTTCGATTGTTGAAACCCTTTCGACTTGAATAAATGAACTCCCCCAGCCGACGTGCCAGATCGATGTGGAATGAACTACCCAACCGGTCGGAGACCAGCCAGACTACCTAAAGTAAAGTATCGGCAATTCTGGTCTACTCGGTCAACAGACGTTTTGCAAAATTCTCGAAACCATCTAGTCAATAATCGAGTCTTTTCCGGTCGGCGCCCAATTAGGGTGGCCAAAATCGATTTAGCATCGTTGCGGG
>CAMDKL010000150.1 GCA_945900945.1 Pirellula staleyi DSM 6068 | reverse complement strand
GGGCGCTAAAGCAATTCGCAAAACGCTAGCGATATGAAAATCCACGATTGGAAACGACATTTAGCGTTGCGGACAAATCCATTGGTTCGCTAGCATTTTTCGAACTGCTGTGGGTTCGTTGGTACGTTTTTATTGTCCGGTTGCCTTATTCTCGATTTTTCGTCGAAGCGTGATCTTTTGTTCTCGCAAGGTCTTCCGGTCTTCGATAGCCAAATCAAATCGGTCTTCAGCCAGTTTGCGTTGCGTTTGGAAAGACGCGATTTCCAGTTCTGGATGTTGAATTAGGTTTGTATTACCAGATTTGCGGGCCTCTTCCAGCTTAGCGTTGGCGAGGTCCATCTCGTCTTAGAGCGATCTAAATTCTTGTTCGGCAATTGCATACTCGCTATTCGGATTCTGGATTTATTGCTCTAGGCTTCGGAGTTGCTTTTGGTCACTTTCGAGTGACTCCTGAATTTCGCCCAATCGCCCGGCATCGGACAGGCCATTTTTGTCGTCTGAAGTGGGGTTCGCAGCCAGTGCAGTGCTGGTGTTGGAGGCTGGCGGTTCCGCACTTCCGTCGAACAACTGCGGAGAACTCGCGTTAACGAGTGTTACAAAAAGAAAGATCGCAATGCAAGAAGCAGTACTACAGATAACGACGAGTCGCGTGCTCATATTGGTTTCCTTGCCCTAAGCGATTGTGCGGTGATCCTTCACCCAGTTTTGGTTGGGGATTATAGTGTTTTCCGCTTCCGATTCCAAGAGCACGTAGGACGTAAAACGTATTGCGGCTGGCCGAAATGAGACCAGGCCGTCGTTGTGTTGGCGTGCTAGGCTCAGGTAGACCACTCGCCGCTTTTAGTGAATTGGGTTTGAGAGGCCAGACCAAATTGTTTGCCCGCATCGTTGATCGCATGTAGCAATTCGTCGCGAGATAGGCCATTCGCGTTTCGAGCCGCCGAGATGACGGTGTTGCATTCATTTGCATCCATAAATGCGGCGGCTTCCAAAAGTCGATGCTGGTCTTGATTGGGAATAGCTAAAAAGCCATGTTTGTCCGCATGAATCAACTGCCCAGGCTCGATCGTTCTTCCGAAAACTTCGATGGAACAGTTCCAACGAACCGGAGTCACGTGAGCATGCCCAACGCACAATCGCCTGGCAATCGCTTTGAAACCTGCATTAGTCATCTCGTCAAGATCCCGGATCGCGCCGTCGGTTATTGTTCCTACACATCCAAGCGCTCGATGCGTATTGGCGTTCACTTCACCCCAAAACGATCCGATCACGTTTGGTTTGTCCAAGTCTTGAACCATGACGATTTTCGGGCCGGCGGTTCGGGCAACATAGTCTCGATAGTCTGCCCAAGCTGCTTTATTTTTCTTGTGACTGGCCTGGGAGGGTTCGACGACGAGCGTTACTGCAAAGCCGACCATGGGGCCCATTTGCGGCATGAAATCGTGAGTTTCCTCGAAATTGAAGGCATCCTTGGCAATGTCGCGGTCGGTGATTTGTTCCCAGCCGTTGTAGATGGTAGGAGTATTCCAACGCTTGAGTCGCAATAGGTCTGCGTGCGGCAAGTTTGACGGCAATTGCCTGTCTGGGTTAGGATCTTCCGTTGGCTGCGGTCCGACTGGATTGTTTGGCATGATTAACTCTTTTTTGTTTTCGGTTATCTTAATAAGCAGTCAAGATTCTATTCCGGTTCCGTGAATATGGTACCCAGGCACATCACTTATTAGGCATTATCCATGCATCGCGTCATCATCACCGACTTTATCCATGATGATCTCTTGCCCGAACGAACCGTACTGTCCGGAATGGCAGAGGTCGAAGCGCTCGATGCACATGACGAGGACGCTTTTGTGGGTCGCATTGAGTCCGCCAATGCCATCATGATGTACCACAATATTTCATTGACTCGGCGAACGATCGAACGATTGCAGGACTGCAAGCTGATCGTGCGTTGCGGCGTGGGATTTGATAACGTCGACTATGTGTTCGCAAGACAACGCGGTATTCCAGTTGCAAACGTTCCCGACTACGGTACGGAAGAGGTCGCAGATTCGGCCATCGGCATGATGCTCACGATGGTACGTGGTATTCATCTCTACAACACGCGGATGCGTGAGCACCCATCTCCTTGGATGTACACAGTCGCAGGGCCGCTCTATCGATTGCGAGGACGGATATTTGCAGTCATTGGGCTTGGGAGGATTGGAATGGCGACCGCGTTGCGCGCTAGGGCACTCGGGATGGATGTGGTGTTTTATGATCCCTACAAGCAGGATGGATACGATAAAACGATCGGAATTCGGCGGGCCGAATCGGTCGAAGAATTGCTCGATCAAGCCTTTGTGCTCAGCGTTCATTGCCCACTGTCGTCCGAGACGAAAAACATGATAAATGCCGAAGCCATCGATCAACTGCCGATGGGTGCCTATTTGGTCAACACCGCTCGAGGCGCGATCGTAGACACATCCGCAATTCCAGACGCCCTTGCCTCCGGGCGTTTGGCCGGTGCCGCAATCGATGTACTGGTAGGAGAGCCCCCTCTACCCGACAATCCGCTACTGGTCGCGTGGCGAGACCCAAAACACCCTGCTTATGAACGTCTCATCGTAAACCCACACGCGGCTTTTTACTCCGAGCAAGGTTTGATGGACATGCGTACCAAAGGTGTCGACGCATGCCGACGCGCATTGCTTGGACTCAAGCTCCGCAATGTGGTCAATTGATAGAAGACTCGCTCGCGAGTTTTGAAGTTGCACATTTGGTACAAGCCCGCAGCGTAAGCAAGGTAAATACCTCATAGCTGAATGGTTTTTACTTTCGAAAACTGGATAAACTATCAATTCCCTCGCTAACGCTTCGGGCTTGTATTTCGGGGCATTTGTAACAAGAACACCAAAAATACTGTAACTTTGCTAGCTCCCACGCCGTGCTATTTGTCCTTGAACAACGATGCGAAATGCTCGGCGGATTGTCTCGCCAATCGAATACATTGAGGAATACCCACTCCGTCGAATGCATTCCCAACTAATCGCAACGATGGATCGTCTTGAATCGTTTGACGAATCGACACTAGCAGTTGAGGGTGCCCAACCAAGTACTGTGGCATGGCTTCGTTCCAGCGAACCAATGATTGCGAGCGAGGTAAACTGCTGGCTCCGAGCAACTCTTTGACCTCTTTGCGAGCGAGGCCAAGCAGTTCATCGTCGCTCTTATCCATAAGCTCTGGCCGAATGGCGCCACCCATAAAGACTCTTACCAATACCAGATCTTTCGGGCATCGACCTTCGTATTTTTCGCTGGCTAGACTAATCGCCAAGCAATCGCGATTTTCCAGTTTTGGAACCACCACGCCAAAGCAAAACGCCTTGGGACGGATCTCACTGCGTTTGATTGCCAACACTGCGACAGCGGATGACGCATAGGGAATGCGTTCCAGAAGCGATGCCAAACGCGGATGAGAGGGTTTCAGCAATAGGGCTGATCGCGGACTCGGCAGAGCCAGGCAAACCGCATGGTAGCCTAGTTGCGATTGAGTCCGCTCGCTGCTATCGGAAGTGGACCGCGTATTAAGCGTCCAAAGGTTTTCAGCGTTTTTGAACAGACTCTCAACACGACGATCTATTTGGATCGAATTGCGAAGGGACTTTGCAATTCGATTGAGCCACCAACTCATCCCTTGTTTGGGAGCAAGGAACTGGTCATAGCGAGCACCTCTGGCTTGACGGGCGGAGCGTTCTGCCCGGCTTTGGCTGTTTCGTTTGGCGATAGCACCGCGAATGAGACCGCCGTATTCCCGTTCCATTGCGACAAACTGAGGCATGGCAGCTTGCATGCTCAAGGTCTCAGCCCGAGCGGTAAAGATCCCGCCTACGATAGGTTCAACGAGTCGATCAAAACATTCGCGACCGAGCCTTCGAACAGCAAAGGATTCGACGCTTTCATCCTCGTCGGATACTCTTTGTTTTACACAAAATTCGGCCAGTAATCGCAAGCGTCCAGCTGGCGACAGAATCGGAGAGGACAGAACGGAAGATAATCGCGTTGGCTGCATCAATGAGAATCCGTTAGGAATTGGCAGAACTTTACCGTCCCGGACAACTTGTGCAATTCGATGATCGAGTTTTGGGCCAATGAACTCATCCCGGACCCCCATTTCGTCAACCATTCGAAGAGCATCGGGAACGAGGGTTGCGAAATTGTCCGCGCCTAATTCGACCAGGAATGGATCGGCATGGGTCGTTTGGATCACGCCGCCTATTTGGCGGGCCGATTCAAATACTTCGACTTGTGCGGAGGGAAGAAGCCGTTCAAGATACCAAGCGGTGGTTAATCCGCTGACACCAGCACCAATTACCGCAATTTTTGGCTGAGGTGATGACGAGGGAATCTGAGGGGCCGGAAGGATTGGAGGCATTGACATGGGGTTTCGCGTGAATTGAGCAGAATGAGCCACAACCCCGATTGTACTCACGAACCGGCTAATCAACACTGATTACAGGCTGTACAACTCCTATTCACCACAAAGAACACAATTGAAAGAACAAAGTAACATGGACAGGCAGAATGCACAGGATAACGTTTTGTATCCTGTCAATCCAGTCAATCCATGTGAATTTAACTGGCACCTTCTCGCACGTTTCTGAGGCGAAACCCAATTCGAAAACGGTTACCAGAGAATTTCAGTTTGCATTGCAAGTTGCCCCTAAGCTACAATGATCACCATTCCGATAAGGATCCCCTGCCACTTGATTGCGAAACCATCCTGTATTATTAGCTTTGCCTACCCACCGCGACCCTGATTCCAATCAAAAAAATTGAACAAAATTACACAGAATCGTCCCGTTGCAAGCTCGCTCACGACTACTGCAATTCAATTTCTGTTTCTGGGACTGAATTCTTGCGTTGCTCCAAATTGGGTTTTTGCCCAAGAGCTATCGCTCGACGATCGACTTTCTCAGGAATGGAACCAAGTCGTTCGGCCACTGATGAAGGAGCATTGCGGCGAATGCCACATGCAGGATTCGAACGAGGGTGGTGTCAACCTCGAAGACTATCAAGATCTCGACAAAATACGACAGCATGCAAGCACTTGGGAACAAATTCGGGGTGTCATTCGGGCTGATGCGATGCCACCGCCCGATACTACAAAACTCAAGGTTGCGGATCGAGAAAAGTTGGCCGCTTGGGTGCAATCGGCATTGCATGAAGTGGATTGCGGATGCGCGATGCCAGCTCCGAAGGTGACACTACGACGCCTGAATCAAGTCGAATATGACAACACCGTTTGCGATCTTCTGGGCGTCGAACTTACACCTTCCAAAGCGATTGGATTCGTATCGGACGATGTCGGCAACGGGTTCGACAACCAGGGCGAGGTGCTTTCGTTGCCCCCGATCATGTTGGAAAAGTACCTGCAAGCGGCTGCCTTTATCTCGAAGGTCGTTATCGAAACGGATCGCGAGCGATTACGCAAGCAGCGATTCGAGGGGGAACCGCTGCGTTTTTCAGAAGAGCAAATCATCCCACTGTACATTGCAGCGGGCAAATACAACTTGAGCGTCCGAATGCGATTTGGTGACAAGCAACCGGACAACTGCAAAGTAAGAATCGCCGTAGATGGCAACTCCATCGCGGATCTCGATATCCCGTCGAAGGATGATACCTACAAGGTTGATTTTTCAGTTGAAAAGGGAGAGCATCGATTAACGATAGAGTATTTTGACGACTCCGATCCCGATAAGCGAAATGAACCGAATCGAAAATTGATGATTGACTCAGTGCGATTAAGCGGTCCCGAGAATGGAGAACCTGCTTACCCAAAGCATCACGAAGCCGTTGTGATTTCGAGTCCAGAACAGAAAGATACGCCGGAGAGTCTGCCAATCGGTTTGCCTGAAGCGTCCCGTCGCGTCTTCAAACAGCTCCTTCCCAAAGCATATCGTCGCCCCGTTACACCAGACGAGCTGCAAGCGGTCGTTGCCGTATGTGAAAAAGCTACCGAGGCCGGCTTTAGTTACGAGGAATCGATTCGATTTGGATTGCAAGCGGTCTTGGTATCGCCCAGTTTTTTATTCAGGACAGAGAAAACGGAGCAGGGCGATTCGCTGGATGAATTTGCGATAGCGACACGGCTGTCCTATTTCCTTTGGTCGACGATGCCAGACGAAACGCTATTTTCTATAGCGCAATCCGGAAAATTGCGACAACCAGAAGAATTGAAAAAGCAGATCGCAAGGATGTTAGAGAGCCCACGGGCGGACGCATTGATGAAGGGGTTCTTTGGTCAATGGCTTGGCCTACGAAACCTTGCTAAAATCGAAGTAGATCGGGAGAAATTCAAAGGCTGGAACGACCGCTTGCAACGGGCAATGGTGAAAGAGACCGAGCTCTTTTGTATGCACCTGCTCAGGAATGGTAGTATCGATGAAATTGTCGATGCATCGTTTACCTTTTTAAATCCACGGATGGCCGAGTTTTATAGTGTTCCATTCGAAGGCCGTGATGCGGCGGAAATGTACCAAAGAACGTCGGGGAGGTCGGGCGGGAGCGAACGTCGCCAGGGACTTTACAATGACGAGGAAAAATGGATTCGAGTCGATTTGCAAAACGACCGAAAAGGGTTATTGACCCACGCATCGGTGCTGGCCCTCACATCGAATCCAACACGGACTTCACCGGTCAAGCGAGGTAAATGGATTCTAGAGAATATTTTGGGAGATCCTCCACCCTCGGCACCACCCAGCGTTCCCTCGCTCGATGCTGCAGAGCATCAGAACGATGCATCCCTGCGAGAGAGACTTGAAATCCACCGAGGCAACCCAAGCTGTGCCGGCTGCCATAAATTGATGGACCCGATAGGGCTCGGGCTGGAAAACTTTGACGTTATCGGTAGATGGAGGGAGCGAGACGGCAAGAGCGTCATTGACGCTAAGGGACAATTAGTCGATGGTCGCACATTCGAAGGCCCCGCTGAATTGGTGGCACTCCTTGCGACAAAAAAACCACAAATTACCTTAAATTTCGCAACTAGAATGCTAACCTATGCCCTTGGGCGGGGTTTGCAAAGACAGGACAAATGCGATATCGATCGCATTGTCGAGCAAGCCAATCAAAATTCGCGATCGATTCGCTCGATTGTCGAGGCCATCGTCTTGAGCGATGCGTTCCTTCAAAAAACCAACCTTAGTCCCAGTGGGAAAGTCACCGATGCACGATAAAGCAAGTTCCAATTCGAACGATTTATTCCTCGATCGCTCGGTCAAGCGACAGCAACTTAACCGCCGTACATTGCTTCGCGGGTTAGGAGTCTCGTTGGCATTACCCAGCTTAAATTTGATGAAACCTGCGGTAGCCGCAATCGCCGAAAATGCAACAAGCGTTCCTACACGATTGGCCTGGGTCTTTTTTCCCAATGGGACGAATTCGGAAAGGTGGTTTCCTAAAGGCAAGGGAACAGAGTGGGAACTTTCGCCAAGCCTTGAGCCTTTGGCGGAATGCAAAGCCGATTTCAATGTGATGCGAGGATTGGCGCAGGTCAATGCCCAGTCGTTGGGCGATGGGCCGGGTGATCACGCTCGAAGTGCTGCTGCTTTCTTGACCGGAGCCCACCCGTTTAAGACGGCTGGATCCAAAATCAAAGTCGGTCGTAGCGCAGATCAAATCGCTGCCGATGAGTACGGCCAAGCTACGCGACTAGCATCTCTCGAATTAGGCACCGAAGAAGGGAAAGACGCGGGCTCATGCGATTCAGGCTATGCGTGTGCCTATTCGAATAACATTTCATGGCGATCGGAAACGTTGCCAACAGCAAAGGAGATCAATCCGATGCGAGCCTTTCAACGCCTCTTTGGCACTGCAGGATCAACCGACGCTCGTTTGCGCGCTATGCAATCGAACATCTTGGACTTTGTAACGGAACAGCGCGTGCATTTAGAGCGCATGTCAGGGTCTGATGATCGACGAAAACTTGATGAATACTTTACGAGCGTTCGAGAAGTCGAACAGCGAATCAATCGTTTTGCGGTCCCTGTAACTTTACCCGAAGGAGTTGCTGAACCGATCGATAAGCCGAGTAATTCAACCGAACATATCCGGTTGATGTACGATTTGATGGTTCTAGCGTTCCGGACAGACACGACTCGCATCTCTACCTTCATGCTCGCAAACGAGGGTAGCAATAGGGCTTTTCCGATGATCGAAGTAAAGGATGGCCACCATCAACTGTCTCACCACGAGAATAAGCAAGACAGCATCGAAAAGATTGCCAAGATCGATCGCTATTATTCCGAGCATTTTTGTTACTTCCTCAAGAAACTTAAAGAGACCCCGGAGGGGGACGGCAATTTGCTGGACCATTCGCTGATTGTGTACGGAGGTTGCATCTCGGACGGCAATCGTCACGATCACCATGACTTACCGATTTTGCTCGCAGGCAAGGGTGGTAACCGCATTCAGACAGGGCGTCTGCTTGAGTACCCACAGTACACACCTCTCAACAACCTATTCTCGTCGATGCTTGATATCGTGGGGATCAATGATGTGAAATTCGGCGACGGAACCGGACAAGTCACGATTTGAGCGTGCGTTTTTCTGACGCTTGACTTGGATCGCCACCACTCGTTCCCAAGCTCCAACTTGGGAACGCACACTCTGGAAGCTCTGCTTCCCAGACCCTGCATTCGACCGACACACGCCATCAGTCCTTGGAACCTAAGTGATTGTCTGCCAGTTCCTGCATGGCACCGAAGCAGGGCTTCGGGGACGAGTGTCCACAACTAGTTATGCCCAAATCTCCTTTACCACATTCCCATTCACGTCGGTCAAGCGAAAGTCGCGACCAGCGTGGCGATACGTCAATCGCTGATGGTCCAATCCCAAACCATAGAGCAACGTTGCATGCAAATCATGCATGTGGACAGGCTTCTCAACTGGTTGGTAACCGAATTCATCGGTGCTGCCATACGTCAAGCCGCCCTTAACTCCGCCCCCTGCCATCCACATCGTGAACGCCTTGGGGTGATGATTGCGACCATCTCCGTTTTCGGCGGTAGGTGTTCGACCGAACTCAGCGCCCCACACGACCAGTGTGTCCTCAAGTAGTCCGCGTCGAGCTAGGTCCGTTAGCAACCCAGCGATGGGACGATCCACTTTGGCGGACTCCTCCACAAGCCCTGATTTTAACTTCTTATGGTGATCCCATGTATAATCAGTCGACACCTGGATATACCGTACTCCGGATTCAGCAAACTTGCGAGCAAGTAAACATTGACGCCCGAAGTTATCTGTCGGTTCGGTACCGATGCCATACAGATCACACGTCTCCTGCGTTTCACCGTCTAGATTCATGATCTCAGGGATAGTCGACTGCATTCGAAAAGCCAATTCATAATTAGCTATCATGCCGTCGATCCCTGGATCGGCATCGACGTTACGCAAATGGTCACGGTTAAGTTTTTGAATGAGGTCCAGTTGTTGGCGTTGAAGGCTCTTGTCCATTCTAGGATTACCCACATTGGAAACCTGAGCTTTGGCAATTGGAGTCTCGGCCGAACCAATGGCCGTTCCTTGGTGGATAGCAGGCAGAAAAGCACTTCCATAGTTTTGCACACCGCCGTGGCCGCGTGGTGGAGAAATGGTAATGTAGGCGGGCAAACTCTCGTTTTCGCATCCTAGACCATAGCTTAACCACGCACCGACGCTGGGCCGCACAAGGTTCGCTTGTCCCGTATGCAATCGCAATAGGGCTTCGCCATGTGCAGTCCCCTCGGTATGCATGGACCGAATGACACACAACCGATCTGCTTGTTTGGCTAGGTGAGGAAACAGGTCGCTGATCCATACTCCACTCTGTCCATGCTGTGAAAAGCGGAACGACGAGCCAAGGATGGTTCCATGGTTCGTGCGACCGCCACCAACCGTTTCCAGAGAAAGCGGTTTTCCCTCCTCTTCATTTAGACGCGGTTTTGGATCAAATGTGTCAACATGACTGGGGCCACCCCACATGAATAAAAAAAGGATGCGTTTTGCCCGTTGTTTGAAATGTGGCTGCTTGGGCAAGAATGGGTTGTCGTCTGGGGTTGGCGATGATAGGACGCTTTGAGACAGCAGCCCAGTTAAAGCGATCTGGCCAAAACCGCATGCGCTGTTGCGCAGCATGGATCGACGCGTGGTACCCGGTAAAAAATTGTTGCATGTCATCGTCTGAATTTACTCCAACAAAAGAAATCGACTCGATGCAAACACCGCGTGACAAGCGATTGCTAAAGCGCGACACTCAGCCTCTTTGCCGTGTTCTTGAAACAATAACTCCTCAGTCTGAGCTAGAAACGACCGCAGCTCTTGCCGCACGTCGTCCGTGGTATTCGATTGAAGAATCAATTCGAACATCCGTTCAATCCTCAAGCCGACATCGTTAGTCGGACAATCTGCCAAAATGCGTTTGGCGGTTGCATCTGCCGCTTGCATCACCATTTCATCATTGAGTACGAAAAGCCCCTGGGTTGGTACGGATGTATTTGCTCTCGCTCCGGAAGTGACATGCGGGTCCGCGAAATCAAAAACATTGAATAGCTCGGGCAAATCATTTCGAATCACTGGCAAGTAGATACTTCGATTCGGAAAATCGGTTCGCCGTCGGATTTTGTTAGCTCCCACTGCGGTCGCTTGATCGCCTAGATACGACACGGAAGAATCCATCGGCGACCAATCGAGCTTACCCGCCGCAACGAGCATCGCATCGCGAAAGGATTCTGGGTCGAGCCGACGTCGATGAGCCCGCCACAGCAAACGATTTTCTGGATCGATCGCATTGTTGGTGACATCGTACTTGCTGCTCAAAGCAAACGTGCGACTAAGAACAATTTGCCGGACAAGTGCTTTGGTGGACCAGCCGGACTGGATCAACTCACTTGCCAAATAGTCAAGCAGTTCGGGGTGGGATGGCGGTTCGCCCGTGCGTCCGAAATTGTCGACCGTTCGCACTAAGCCAATTCCGATCAAATGGTGCCAAATGCGATTCGCTTGAACGCGGGCCACGAGTTGACTGGCTGAGCTTTCTCGATCGAACAGCCAATGGGCCAAATCAAGCCGTCCACTTTGCTGTGCATGTATTTCGACCTTTTCGGATTTGCTGAGAACCGTCAAAAAACCGCGAGGGACGCTCTCACCCAATCGATCAAATTGACCAGCAATGCGGATGTGCTCATCGGCTGGCTCTTTGACATCTGCGGGGATCATGGCTCGATAAGGAATCTTAGGGGCAGTGGCAATTGCAGATGTCCATTCGGCAATCAATGCTTGCTGGGCTGCGATCCGTTCTTCGCGAGTCCTACAGTAATTGATTGCTTCGATAGCAACTGTATTGGGGTTCTTATCATGCAGCGCAGAAAACTCTTCCTCTCCTTTTACCTTTTTGAGGGCTTCGAGTGCAGTCTCAGCCTTCTTTTTCTCTTCAATCAGTTTTGGTTTGTCTCGCCAATACGCTTCGTAGGCATCATCGGCATCAACCCCATTTGGTCCGAGCCCGACCAGTCGCTCCATCAGTCGCTGTTCGTTAAGCATATGCCTTTTTTCCATTACGGTTGTGGAGGCAAAGATTCCCGCTAGCGCATAGTAATCGGCTGTAGGAACCGGATCGAATTTATGATCGTGACAGCGTGCGCAACCGAGTGTTTGGCCAAGGATCGCTTTGCCGATCGTATCGATCTGCTCATCCGCAATCTCCATACGCTGGTTCTTTTCGATATTTCCAAGCAATACCTTTGGGCCAATTACGAGGAAGCCAGCAGCGATTCGCTGTTGATCACGTTGCTGGATCGAATCGAATGGCAAAAGGTCGCCAGCGATTTGCTCTAGTACAAATCGATCTATCGGCAGGTCTGCATTGATTGCGTTGATGATCCAATTGCGATAGCGCCAAGCTTCTCGGAATAAGAAGTTTTCATCCAGTCCATTCGAATCGGAATAGCGTGCAAGATCGAGCCAGTGTCGCCCCCATCGTTCACCAAAGGCGGGTGAAGCTAGCAAGCCATCGACGAGCCTCTCAAGCGCATCAGGTTGTTCTTCGCCGAGGAAGGTTCGTACTTGTTTAATTGACGGGGGAAGTCCTGTTAGTTGAAAATGAACACGTCGGACCAGATCGCGAGGGTCCGCGTCTTGAACTGGATTCAGCCCATGCTCCATTCGTTTCGCCAATACAAATTGATCGATCGGCGATTGAGCCCACTCTTGTTTAGACGACGCAGCGTCGTGCGTGCCATCGGATTTTTCGTTCCGATGGAGAGGCTGAAATGCCCAGTGATTCTTGCCAGCAATCGGATCAGACGGATTGTCCGCAGCCATCAATTTATCGTGGCCGGGTCCAGGTGCTCCCATCCGAACCCAATTCTCAAGCTTTGCGATAGCCTCTGCCGATAACGCTTTGATCGGAGGCATCTGAAAATCTGGATCGGAGTAGCGAACTGCGCGAATGAGCAAGCTCGAATCTACGTCGCCGGGAACAACACTTGGCCCATTCTCGCCACCCTCAAGCCATCCCAAACGGCTATCAAGTGATAGGTTACCCTCCCGCTCCTTGGATGTCGCGGAATGGCATTGATAACAATGCTGCACGAATAGGGGCCGAATGTGCTTTTCAAAATACGCGACACCAGCTTCCTGCTGTTGGTCTTGGGTTGCCGAGCATGTGTGAGAGCCCCAGACAATGGCAAGAACTGCAATCGCGAGTTTTGAAATGGGCGGGATTTTGGTGGGGAGAGACATTGTTCAATGGCGCACGGCCCGAGTCATGGGTTGGAGGGTTCAGTAGGCTTTTCGGATTCGACCCACAGTTCATTGGTGTCAGGGTGGTAACGATAGACTTTTCCTGCTGGTAACTTGGGCAGTTTTATCTGACCAACAACTTCCTTCATGTATTCTTCGTGTGTTTTAGGGTCTCGGCCCTGAAGTGCATTGAACAATTGCGCGCTCTTCGGAAGTTCTATATCGAATACAATTTTTTCTTTCGTATTGAACAATGCTTTCGCTGGACCAGCGATGAGCATCCGCGGATCGTTTCCTTTGATATCATCGAGCGAGTTGCCTTGCACTCCCACACCTGTTTTGGCAACCTGGTCCGGCATTTCAGGCTCCTTCGGTGGAACAGCAGCAGCAGCGGCAGCAGCCGAATCCCGAATCCGATCCGCTTCCGGTTTGCAGCCCACCATTGGAAACAAAAGACAAACCGGACCCAACAACGCATGCACTTTTCGCATGAATATCTTTCTTGTGAGTTTTCGACAGGAAACATAGGCGTAACCGCTATTGAAATAATAGCTGATGCTCGGCCGATAAGCGAGTCGGTAGGGATTTAACGATTGGAGCATCGCGATAGGAACAAAAGGAATGACGAACTCGGGATTTTAGGGGGGGTGCGACGAAACTCCCGAAGATGCGTGACAGGAGAAATCTCTAAACCCTTTAATCAGCCATGACAATGATCGATAACGACGCATTCCTAAGACAGGAAGTGGAATCTGCCTCACCCGCGAAATTGCGATGGTTACTATTTCAGAGGGCACACGGACTATCGTACTCCTCCAGGATCGACCTAGCCAGCAACCTAGCAGCGACTGGACCATTTCCACAGTGGGTTTGCTATGCGAGGATTCCGACGGCTGAGAAGTAGTCCATAACGGAGTTAGAAATCGCCTCCTCCGCCAGAGTCACCGCCAGAGTCACCGCCCGAATCACCACCACCTGAGTCGCCACCGAAATCGCCACCTGTTCCTGAGTAGTCGGTATCTTGACCAGAGAATCCCGTTGAACCACCGTTGCGGTTATCTTGGTCGGCACCCCATGCGTTTCCATGGTTGCCCGAGAACTGGTCATAGAGCCACATACCTGCGGCGGCGCCAAACATACCTCCTAGCAGAGAACCAAATATGCCTCCCCCGCCAAAGCCAGGAGACATTCCCGAACCGGCAGTTGACGCCCGTCCCCACATCACCGAGCGAATAATGCCCGCGATCAGCCAGATCGCTCCGATGACAATGACCGCGAACACAATCCAGCCCCAGGGGTTGGCCTGTTCAGTCTGTACTACTTTTACTGACCTAGCGGCGGATGAAGATGGCAAGTTGTTGGTTAGATTGGATGAGATCCCATGGCCTGCCATCGTTTTAAAAACAAAGTTGATCCCCTCCAGCAAGGCCTCGTCGTTTTGTTTCTTGCGCAGTTTACTAAGCATCAAACTGGCGAGGTTGTCTCGATCCATCAAGGTGAACGCCTTATTCTGCGTGTCATTGCCAACAACAATCTGGATGTGGGCCGGTTCTTTCGTAAGCAAAATATAAACCCCATTTACCCTTTGCTGCTTGGCCTGCTTCACCGTCCACTGTTCAAACAGCCTGCTCATCGCGGCTTTGTCTGTCATGTCTGCACCCTGTTTGATCTCCTCCGGAATTCCCTTGAACGTTTCGATTACAAGGTCTTTCTTGTACTTTTGCTCTATTTCAGAAAGTTTACGGGTAGCGTCGGATTTAGCAGATTCCGAGAAAAAGCCACCGTTGTCTCGAATTGCTCCGAGTCCAGCATGTGAAATCGTTGTGCCGAGCAATGTGGCCGCGACAAAACCCAATGCAAGGATCGTTGGATGTTTAAACACTGGTTTCTCCCGGTTAAAATGCTGCAGTTGACTGCAGGAAATACGCAAAAGCGTCGTGGCTGCTGCTCACTCACGTTCGATGCGTGTCTGTTACTGCATAATCATAGTCGCTTATCCGTTGGCGTGTGTCGTTGGGCATGGAAGGTGCGCCTGCACAGTGAAAGGCTAATAGCTCGTCGGCGCTGCATCGCAACAGCTCATCGGCGTTTGGTACCAGCACAAATCCTTTTCCGGAAGTATTTTTTAAAAAAATTGCTTTATGCTTGTTTAACGTTTGCCAGGATAATACAAATTTGGTCTTTAGGGCCATATGATGAACTTACGCGGTTCAGTCTCGTTCTCTAAAACGAAATAATTTCCAACACGCTCACCCCTCACCTTATTGGCCTTAGTCAAATTCGTTTTGGCGAATGCTTTCTGTCGTACGTAATTTTTATTAAGAGAACAGTGTCATGATGAAGAAAAATCGCGTCAAGTTACTTGCGTCCAACAAATTTGGCTTCACGCTTGTCGAGCTGTTGGTGGTGATTTGATTGTGAACGAAGTTACATCATCCATGAAGCAGACTCTCCCAATCTTAGTCGTCCTGCTACTAAGTTACTAACCAGCCTACGCCGCTCCCGGCGAAGCACCCGCCATCATGCCGGACAAGCACCAAGCTTTATTCAAAAAGCACTGCGTCTCGTGCCACGGTCCGGAGAAACAAGAAGGCAAATTCCGCGTCGATGATTTATCGTTCACCATTACAAACATCGAGAGCGCCGAAAAGTGGCAAAAAGTGCTCAATCAAATGAATTCGGGGGAGATGCCGCCGGAGGATGCGGCTCAGCCCGAGAGTGAGGCAAAGGCTGACCTATTGGACGATTTAGCCAACGTGATGGTCGCAGCGCGTCGCAGCCTCGGTGATCAAAACGGTGTGATCACGATGCGACGATTGAATCGGCGTGAATACAAGAACACGCTTCGCGAACTGCTCGGCGTGGAAATCAATGTGGCGGAGTTGCCGCCGGAAGGAGGCTCAGGGTCTTTTGACACG
>CAMDKL010000149.1 GCA_945900945.1 Pirellula staleyi DSM 6068 | reverse complement strand
CCACAGAGCCACGCGCGGCGCACGGTTCTCTGAACGGCATGGAAAGCTCCAACCTCATTCGGGTCGAAAATATCGCGTCGATTCTGCCTAGCCATAATGGCCTCCCGCAATTGCAAACCGGATCGAAATGAAAGGAACAGGATGAAAGTCTACCAAAATACAGGAATCGGCACAATACATATATGGATGGCACCATTGACTATGGATGCCATTGACTATGGATGGCCTTATTGACTGATCGACTGCCATATGGATGGCGCTATCGACTGCCAGCCATCGACTGCCATGCCATTGACTCCCATTGACTCCCATTGACTCCCATTGACTCCCATTGACTCCCATTGACTCCCATTGACTCCCATTGACTCCCATTGACTGCCATTGACTGCCATTGACTGCCATTGACTGCCATTGACTGCCATTGACTGCCCCATGGACTATTGACCACCATTAACTCAGACAATTGACCATTGACACCAACTGGGCTTCATTGGTTCGAAACTGGTTGAATGCCTGGGCCAAAAAGCGGATGAGGTGGACTGAGAAAAAGTGCCAAGACACTTTTTGGGTGGAGTCCAAGCCGTAATAGTCATTTGATTAGTGACGAGCTGCTTGACTGAAAACAGAATTGGTGATATCATGATATCAGAAAGCGAGGCCGATGATAATGGCGCAATTCACAGTCCGAAATTTGGAAGATGATATCCATCAGAAGCTGCGGGACATGGCACAAAGTCAAGGCCAGAACCTTGAGGAGTTCGTGCGTGAGTTGTTACGCAAGGTTGCTCTGAAATGTGCTGCAACTCCAAGTAAGCTTGGGACAAAGATCTCCAATCGCTTCGCGAAAATCGGTTTGATTGAACCGATTAATGAGTTGCGAGGTCGCCTAATTGCACCGCCGCGTTTTGAATGATGCATGTCCTCGATACCAATGTGATTTCGGAGTTGATGAAGACGGATCCGGATCCGCAAGTCATCGCTTGGTTGGACGCGCAGTCAACGGGTTCCGTGTGGACGACGAGCATAAGCATTTTCGAGATCAGCTATGGCATCAATGCTCTGCCTGATGGTAGGCGGAAGCGATCGCTACAAAATGCTTTCGAAGCCATGCTCGCAGAAGATTTGGAGTACCACGTTTTGGACTTCGATCGCACGGCTGCGAATCGGGCTGGTGTGATTTCTGCGAAGCTGCACTGTCTCGGTCGTCCTGTGGAAATACGCGATGTGCAGATAGCAGGGATTGTGTCTGTTCGCAACGCGATACTGGCAACTCGAAACTTAAAGCATTTTCAAGATACGGATATCTCGCTTGTCAGCCCATGGGGCTAAGCGAGAGTTGAATCCGCGTTCATTTCAGATCTCGAACTTTGATTGGAACGATTGGGACGAGAGTTAGCGCGAACAACTGGCTCGGTGGGTTGAAGAAGCCAGCAAAACTACAGGAGTTGTCTTTGACCGAAATCGAAAGCGGCTCGGAACGATCTATCTTGGGGAAATGCCGCAGTCCAAGCAAACTGAACTGACTGACGCCGCCCATTGACGCCTTGATTGTTTTGACGCAGCGAAGTGGGGAATACTAATCAACGCTAATCTCCGCTAATAAATTCCGATGTCTCGCTTTGCTGAGAGCAGATGCCTAAGTGACTCTTGCATCAAATTTCCAATTGTATTCACTGAGTCCTTCCGATTCGAGCAGTTTCCGGACAGCTTGCTAGTCTTCGGAAAAGTCCCCTTCGAATCCTATTTCTGTGACGTGGCTGATTCGGCCTGCGAGCACACCGTATTGATTGAATACAAAGAAGCAAGCAAATGGTAGTGTCAGTCCCGATAGGAAGTCGCCAAAGAGTCTCTGCATGCTGAGCAATACGATCAACAGAAAGAATACGACCAAGGCCGCCGCCGTTTGCATATACATTGCACCCCAAGCTTCTGGGTGACTCTTGATCGAATTGAGAACCGCTTTGGAGTAGGGTTCAAAAATAGAATTGTTGTTGATCATGCTAAGAAGCAGAATGGGAGTTAGCCCCCATATCCCAATTAAGACGAAAGCCAAAGCAACCATCGGGTGCGCGTTTAACGAACTAAGACCGACAGCAAGAATGCCACCTGGGATACTCGCAACCATGATCGAGGACATGACGATTGCACATTCAGCAATCGACTCAGAGAGTCTCATAAAGGGCCACTCGATAACTCGGCTTGCCCGGTTGGCTGCCATGGTCAACACGGCAAGCCCACACATGCAAATGATGCTCGCGATCGGGACACAAAACACAGCCAAAATAGCTAGCCGCAAGATTAAAAGCTGTGTTCCAGCCATCGCAATGAACCAGACACCAGTAATAACTCCTATGCCAATGGCCGCCACGATAACGAGTGGGTCACGAAGAAATCCAAACAAAAACCCCATCCACCGCTTCGTCTCGAACGATCCGTTCAAATGATCGAATTCGTCTCGCTCCATCTCAAGTGTTTGCTCCGCCCGATCGAGTATTTCCTTGGTCCTTGCACTTGTGCTATTCGTGCCGTGCACGCTGAGCGAATCAATGGGCGCGAAAGTAACGCTTGCAATATCTGCATCCAATTTGACTTCGGATGGTTTCTTTTTCGGCGGCGAATTTGGAACACGGAGTTTGGAATAGCAGTCTGGGCAACTCGTTTCAGTACCAATTTGAGAACGGCTCGAGTTAAGCAAACTGCCACAGACTTTGCAATGAAAACTGATTTCTTCGTTGTCCATTAAAGCGGTCGGTCCGAGCAACTTTTCACTTTCGCGAGGAGCGAGTGGAATGTCCGTGGAATCGAATTCAGGCAAAGGAATGTCTGGCAGAACCAGTTTAGGCGTTGAGGATGGCTTGCTAGCAAGCGACGATTTCGATTTTGGTTTCGAGGGTACGGTGGGGGGGGTGGCAGGGGTTGCAACCGGTGGTTCGTTGGCGATCAGCAGTTCGGGCAAGTCATCATCGAAAATACTTCTGCCCGCAGTCTTTGGCGGCGATTCTTTGGCTGCTGCAATTAGTTGTTTCTCAGCTGTCGGGATGTTTACAGGTTCATCAGGACTGTCTAAAGACAACCAATCGTCATCGTCGTTTTTGGTTGCGACGACGCCTGGTACTCGAATCGGAGAGGAGCACTTGGGACAAACCAATTTTTGTCCTGCTAGGTTAGAGGGTGCCCTAAGTTTCTTTTCGCACTTTGGGCACGCAAAATTTAAGAGTTGAGAATTTACGTCAGACAAAGCACTGCCTCGAGTCGGTTTATGCGACTATTTGGATAAGGTTGGTTGTTTCGGGCTTCTAAAATAGTCAAAACCGTTAATATTACGTTGATTGGGTCTGACAATGTTGGTTGCCCCAATTCTAGATAATACATCGGTTTGGGAGCTTTGGCTGTGTTGATTCTTAGGGAGTGGATAACCTGTTGCTGGGTTGTTGGGTTTCTGCTGGTTGTTTGCTTAGACGGATTCACAAATCGAGTTCTAGGGGACGAGGATCCACCCTTTTCTGTTCCTGAAGGTTTTTGGGTGCAAAAGGTTGCCAATGATGCGATGGTGCATGATTGTTTCTGCATGACGCTCGATGGCCACGGTCGGCCTGTTGTCTCTGGACCAGGATACATTCGAACCCTCGTCGATGACGACGGCGATGGAAAATTCGATCGGAGTTTTCTCTGGTCCGATCTGCCCAAGCAAGGAGCTCAAGGGTTATGGTCGGAAGGGCGTAAACTCTATTACGTCAGCGAAGGTGGACTATGGCTCAGCGAAGATACCGACGGCGACTTGATCGCAGATCCGAATCCAAAACGCGTTTTGGAGCTACCAACAGGTGATGAGCATTTTGCACATGCGATCCGACGTGGCCCGGATGGCTATTGGTATTTGATTGCAGGCAATTTTGCACGTGATATTTCTAAGATTCAGAACGACCCATTGAGTCCAGTACCACGTGCCCGCAGCGGAACCATTTGGAGAATAAGTCCTGACTTTTCGAAAAGAGGTATTTGGGCTCATGGAATGCGCAACTGTTATGATTTTGACTTCATGCCGGATGGTCAAATTGTAACGTTTGATAGCGACTGCGAGCGTGAAGCTTCTTTGCCGTGGTATCGTCCTACTCGCGTCATGGTTTTGGGACCGGGTTCGGATGCTGGCTGGTGTGGGCAGGCATGGAAGGACGAGGATCATCGGATCACGATGCCGCTTGTTTTAGCTCAGTTGGGGCGAGGTTCGCCGACAGGGGTGGCAGTATACCAGCATCGGGCGTTTCCCAAGAAGTATCATGATGCAGTTTTCGTGTTGGACTGGACTTTTGGCCGAGTGATTGCAATCTATCCATCGAGCAATCTTGACGAGAGCAAACGCATTCCGAACAAGGTGCCAGCAGAAGTCTTCATGCAACCGACTGGCACTACGGGTTTTGCTCCTACCGATATATGCGTAGGAGCTGATGGAAGTTTGCTGATCTGCGTCGGTGGACGAGGAACTACGGGCGCTGTGTATCGAGTTATTGCGAGGGACCCAACTCCTGCTCCCAAGTCGCAAGCTTGGTTTTCAGAGTCGGTTGAAGATGCGCAGCTAACAGGGGAACAAGCTGAATCTTTGGAACGATTGCTCACCGCAAACAACCCCTTTGAAGGATGGTCGGAAGCAAAATGGTTTCCCGAAGTCGATAAGGCAGGTGTGGGGGCTATTCTTGGAACGATGTCCGGTGAATTTCCAATTTCTGCGGAACCGGAAATAGTTGCGGCCGCAAAACTTCGGTGTGCACAAATTTTAACACGATTGAACATCGCGATTCCATTTTCGAGGATACGGAATTCTCTGAGTGCTCCATCGCCTTCGACGCGAGCTGCCGCCTGGTGGCTGGCTGGCAGAGGCAACGTAGTTATTGCTGCAAACGACAATAAGCTGATTGGTGCCTTGTCTGCATTGGACTTCGCGTCGGTACCTCTCAATCCAGACGCGAACGATGCCTCGAGTTGGGAACCGCATCTAGGGCGAGCAGACGACCGACTGCGTTGGGAAGCGTTTGGCGTTAAAAAGTGGACATTGAACTCCGCCAACAGTCTTCGCGTCGAGGACAATGAATCAGGAAACGCATTGCGGCGCACCTGGCTTTGGGCGTTGGCTCGATCCGGTGTTCCGCTAGTAAAAAAGACGGACGACAACCAGCTCGATTTTTTGACTTCCCGACAATTGTTTGCGACCACACAGACGACGATCGACTCGCCGTTGCTCGACGCATTGGCGGGCTGGGTCCCTAAAAACCAACCTCACTGGACAACACGCGACGTTCTGGAATTCCTGACCGTACTGCAATCGTCATTAGGCGACCGTCGCTATACGTTGCCACAACAACAAGACCCACCACAGCCGGATGTAATGGATGGTTACAAGGGACTCGGTTCCTCTCGGCTTCCTGAAAATGTTCGAACAGCTTGGGTTGGCTGGATGATGTTCCTGGCCAAACAAGCGAGCGAAACAGACCGGCAACTTGTTCATTCCGAATCGATGCGGACACTTTCGATGCTTGAGCCCAAGGATAAAGAGTCGCTAGCTTATTGCCTGGATCAAATCAACGAAAAGAGTCACCCGACGTCTGACATTCATGCTCTCTGCTGTTCGGCCAATTGCCAACATCCACGAACCCGCGAGATGACTCACCAAACGGCGTCAGCTCTCGCCGGTATTGTTCGCAAGGTCACGATTCGAGGGCTTTACACGGACAACCAATGGCCAATCCGACTTCAACAATTAGTGACAGTGCTTTTAAGACGTGATTCGAGTCTAGCGGCTGCGTTCGTGGATTTACCGGTCCCGTGCTGCCCTGAAGATTTGGTCCTCCTGAAGTCGTTTCCATCAGATATACAAGCGGTGGCCAGGAAAAAAATGCGAGAGCACCTTTTGGCCTCAGAGCCCAAGGAATGGTCGGTCCCGATTTTGCGGTTTGCGTGTCAAAATGGCATCGATGGCGATTTTGCGAAGGCAATCCGCGCAAGTTGCGTCGTAGAAAGCTTACGGCCTGCAGCAACAGATTTGCTATCCAACATTCCCAACGAATTGGACTACGATCTTTTTCTGACAGCATTAGCGAGCAACGATCACAATCAATGGAACGCTGGTTGGAAGGGTCTAAACGTACTAAAGCTAGGTGCTGCGCAACGCGAATGGCAGACGTTGGCTCCAGTCGTTTCCGTCGTCATCAATACACCGAGCACGTTGCCTCGCGCAGCCGTCCTAGCGAGGGCAAGATCTGTGGCTGAGAAACTGAAGTTCAATAAACCTCCTGTGGGTGAACAGTGGAAAGACTGGGAGCCTTTCCTCCAGGCAACGCTAGATGCTGAATCGTTCGCAAAGCTATCGCGGCCGCAAACTACTTTCGACTGGCGCACCCTGCAGTTAGCATCAAACAATGTTGCTGGAGACGCGAAAAGAGGGCAAGCTCACTATCAAGAAAGATGTGCTCTGTGCCATGGCGGCCAAAGTTCACTTGGACCGAGTCTAGCCGGAGTCACAAAGCGATTTTCGCGAGACGATCTTTCAAAAGCGATCTTCGAGCCAAGTCGCGATATTTCAGAGCGTTACAAGTCGATACGGGTCTTGACGGTCGACGGCGAAATATTTACTGGCATGATTGTTTACAATGCGGCAGACGGGATAACACTGCAAACGGCGACCGGGAATATTGTTCGCATCAACCAGGAGAGCATTGTGGACAAAGCTTATTCGACAGAATCGCTGATGCCATCAGGGCTTCTCAATGACAGGTCACCTGCCGAAGTTGCTGACCTTTACGCATTTTTGGGGACACAGTAGTGGAAAGTGTGTCACTTCGGTCACCCCTGTGATTTCTCGGCAGAGACCACCGAGCCACAATTGCTTGCATTAAATTTCTATGGCACCTGTTGACGAGAAAACCTAAACTACCGAGATGCCTAACCCAACAAAGAGCCAAGAATTCGAACGCTTCGCTGAAGTCCATACGGCCGTGATGAAGTCCGGCAAACATTGGATCAGGAATTTCTTTCCGAATCTGCGTGACGCTGGTGTTCGTTGGAGCGAGGATGATGCAAGCTCAATGGCTGCATCGGTCGCCTATTATCTCGCCCTTTCGTTATTCCCAATGATGCTGTTGCTCACGTCTAGCTTTGGAATCTTCTTGCAGTTTTCAAAAACAGGGAAAAAGGCGGAGGAACAGATCTTGAGCATGGTAGAGACACATGCTTCACCGATCATCAAGAAGCAAATCGAGCAAGTTTTAACGCAGCTTCAAAATCACTCGGTCGTCAGTGGCCCGTTTGGTTTCTTAGCGGCGACATTGGCAGCCATTGGTATCTTTGCCCAAATCGATCGTGGTTTCGACCGTATTTTTCGGATACCGGTCAAAAAGGATGCCGACGTCCGGCGCACAATATATCGTGTGATGAAGAGCCGCTTTCTCGCCTTTTTAATGTTAGCTTGCCTTGGGGGTACCATCCTGGTGATGTTCGCGGCTGGAATGGTGCTAGCTCAGTTTCGATCCCTAACTGCTTCAACTGTACCAAGCATGAATTACTTGTTTGGTGTGTTCGAACTCGGTTCCACCGTGGTTGCAAACGGACTGTTGTTTTCGTTGGTATATCGGTGGTTACCTAAACGCTATGTGTGCTGGCGGGATGCGCTTCGAGGCGGGTTGCTTGCGGCCTGCATTTGGGAGCTTGGACGAGTGATTCTAGGTGTCTTTTTAATAGGCATGCGATACTCGTCAGCCTATGGCGCGGTTGGTTCGTTTATCGCAATCCTGTTGTGGTGCTACTACGGTATTTCTATTTTGTTTTTTGGAGCAGAGTACGTTCAAGTTCTACAGCTGCGCCGTCAAGGTAGCCCAACCACAGGTGAGAATGAAATTAGTAGTGAGGTTACCGTTGCCAATCAGGAGTCGGATATTCGAATAGTACAATCCGATGAATCCAACCGCGAGTTTGGCGATGATTCAGAAAGGCATTCGCGTGAGCGACCGAGGTTCTCTCTTCCGCCCGACGTAATCAAACAGCGTCCGAGAAAATCCGTAGAAATTCCAAAAACACAACAAAAAACAAGCCCGACGCGCAAGCAAGTGAATTGACTGTCGATGCGGTATTCAACGCTAAACCGTCCCCATTGCGAGAGTTCCCCCTGCTTGCGTTGCGGGCTTGTACCAAATTTATTCCTTCACTAGTTTGCGCGTCGTGCTAACTCATTTCACTGGCTTGCAACACACATTCCTGGACGAGCAAATCATGTTCCAGGGGATACGGATATTTTTTCTCACCGCGAATGGCGGCTGCCAAACTAAGCAAATCGCCATCGTATCGACCCGTCATCTTGGGTAGTTCGACAAGCTGAGTTCCTTTGTGAAATTTGCCTCGCGGTTGATCCAACGTGAGTGTTAGCTGTGGCGGCTCAAGTGGTACAATCGCGATCGTACCTAGCGTGCCACAAACCACAAATTGGCGGCGACGATTGCCATCTACCTCCACCAAACTACTGCGTACCGTCGCGGTGGCCCTTGGATACTGGAAAACGGCCAAGCAGTTATCGTTCAGCTGATCCAGTTCCGGGTGGGTGTTTCGATTGAAAGATACCATCGACTGCGGTTTGCCAAGCAGCTTGACTACGGCATCAATTAAATGGCATCCATGGACAATTAGCGAAAGCGCCCGTTTCTTGGATCCTTTCTCTTTGGGCTTGGTCTTGTTCAACAACGCCGATCAATTCGAAGAGTTCTCCGAGTTTTTTCACTGCCTCCAATTTCCCAGCGGCATGACCGTGCTTCGTACCGATCTGCCCAACCCGGATACGTGTTTGTGTCTGCCCAAAGGCTGGTACAATCATTTGCGAGCTTAGGAGCGAGCTGGCTACCAGGGGATACAAGGCGGCTATTGAGTTCATGGCGAATTCGCGGCGCAAGAGAGGATTCATATTGAACGAACTTAATGGAGGAAGCACGACGACAGTTAGGGAATCCACAATGATAGCGTTTTCCGCGACTGCAGTTGTTGCCATCGATCCCAAGCTCTAGCACGGGCGCTCAAGCTATTAATTGCTCTCGTTCCCAAGTTCCGGCTTGGGAACGCCGGACCCACGATTGACAGGAACCAGGAATGCGTATTTTGGTAGTTGAGGACGAAATCGATTTGCAAGAGTCCCTTGCGCAAGCGCTTCGTGAGGATGGCTATGCGGTAGATACAGCGGACAACGGCGAGGATGGTTTGTACAAGGCCAAGGCCTGGGAGTACGACGCAATCATCCTTGACTGGATGCTTCCAAAGCTCAACGGCGTGGAGCTGCTTCGTCGTTTGAGACGTGAAAAGAAAACACCGGTCATGTTGCTGACAGCCAAGGACGCGGTGACCGACCGTGTCACAGGATTAGACGAGGGCGCTGATGACTACTTGATCAAGCCATTCAGTCTCAATGAGTTGTTGGCGCGTGTCCGTTCGATTATTCGACGTTCGACCGGAAACGCATCCAATCGGATCACGATAGGCACGGTTGAGATTGATTTGGCTAGCAAGACAGTTAAAGAATCGGGTAACCCAGTCGAGTTGACTGCCAGAGAGTATGCGATGCTCGAACTGCTTGCCGTCCATGCGGGCAAACTCGTCAGCCGCACGATGATTTACAACCATATTTTTGACGAACAGGATGATACACTTTCTAATCTGGTCGACGTGCATATTTCCCATTTAAGAAAGAAGCTCGGGAAGGATTTGATCGAGACTCGTCGAGGGCAAGGATATATATTGCATGTTTAGCGTCTTTCGTTCGCTGCGTTGGCGACTGCAATCGTGGCACGCCATCATGCTTTTTTTAGTGATTTCTGTGTTCGGCGCGTTGCTTCACCTGGAAATGGTTCGATCGCATTGGGACCGAGTCGACGACGAACTGCTGGGTGCGGCCAGGATTCTGGAAGGCTCGATGAATGCGGTTCCGGCGACCGTTCTTTCAGCGATGGCCAAGGATGTTACTTCAACTCCAGGACCTCGGCGTCGTCTACCACCCTCCAATAGACCGCGACGGGCCCCGTTGGAAAACATGCCGCTTGTCGGCCCGCCGCAGTTGGAGCCGTCAACCTCACGCCTCTTGCAAGACTGGAGTTTTCCTAAAATCCTCGGTGAAGAGAACTTAAATTGGACTCAAGAGGAATGGGAGGCTTCTATTGAGTTACCGCCACAGCTTCCTGAACACTTAGGCCGCATGGAGGGGCCTGCGTATTTCATTGTCTGGAGGGCCGATGGATCCGTACTTAAGGAGTCGAGGGTTCCAACACAGGGTCCATTCCCAACGTACCCGGTCTCCAACGCAATCGATCGCGACCGTTATGCACGACAGCAGCGGGGGCCATTTCGCGAAGTGTTCATCCGTGGTCCATTCGGCACTACGATTTGTGTCGGCCGCCACGCGACAGGCGAACAAGACAGAGTTTCGCGAATGACCTGGTCCATTGTTTTAGCGGGCGTGTCCGTCCTGTGTATCGGCCTTGTGGGTGGATGGTGGTTTAGCAAGCGAGCGATCGAACCGATTGAACGAATGAGCTGGACGGCACAGCGCATTAGCGGCAGCAGTTTATCCGAGCGTATCGAGCTTTCGGGCTTTGATACAGAGCTTGAGGGGCTTGGAGCATCGCTCAACACGATGCTCGATCGACTTGGCTCTGCATTCGAACAACAGCGGCAATTCACTGCCGATGCGTCCCATGAATTTCGTACTCCGCTATCCGTGATGCTTGCCAGCAGTGAACTAGCTCTATCCAAGCCCAGGTCCGCAGAAGAATACCGCGAGCAACTGGTCAAATGCCAGAGGGCGGCGACACGCATGCGCGAATTAGGTGACTCGATGCTAATGTTGGCACGACTGGATGCGAATAAGTCGCTCGAAAAGAAGCCAGTCGAAATGGTCCCGATTTTGGAAGAATCGATCGAATCGATGCGGCCACTCGCCGAAGAGAAGGGGCTAAGAGTTGAAACGGATTTTCAACAAAGTCAACTCCATGCGAACCGCTCCATGTTACGGCAGGCCATCGATAATTTACTTTCCAATGCGATCAAATACAATCAGCCCGATGGGCAGGTATCTGTTCGGTGCAAGCAGGTTGAACAGCGTATCGAAATAGAAATTGAGGACAATGGAATAGGCATCCCGGAAGCGGCCATTCCGAAGCTATTTGATCGGTTCTATCGAGTGGACGAATCGCGGTCTCGCGAGGCAGGTGGAACCGGCCTCGGGTTGTCGATAGCGAATCAAATTATCTTGTGCCATGGAGGGACAATTGGCGTTTCTTCCATCGTAGGTAAAGGAACTATCGTTCGGATCGCTTTACCTTTGCAGCATAGCATTGGATAAACGAACATCGCTACTCGAATGCATTTTGTGATACGATGGACTTAAGTCCGTAATTTCGCGTTTGCTGTGACCCTCCGCCATCTTTGCTCACCCCGCATTAGATTAGCTCGCCATGTTAAGAAATCTTCCGCTTAGTCTTGGTGTTATTACTACTCTCTTCCTAATTGGATTCATGAACAGAGCGAGTCAGGCTGGGGCGACGGATTCCGATTCGTCGTTGCCGCATTGGATCTGGACAACGGTTGAGAAAAAGCCGTCGAACGAGAAGGACTCCGAAAGGACTTCGGTGGTGTTTCAGCGTTCGTTCGCCGTGACACGACCCGTGCGAACGGCGGTGATCCGATTGGCAGCTGATTTTTGCCATGCTACGGTAATCGTTAATGAGCGACGTCTGTTTAAAGTCGAACCGTACAGCCAGACCATCGAGGTGGACGTCACGGGTGCGATGGTGCTTGGCGAAAACACCCTTCGAATCGAAGCCATTCCTATTGCTGGTCCGTCTGCAATCGCGGCGAGCCTAGCCATAGGTATCGCAGACGAAAGCCAAATTCAAACATGGGTATCAGACGCTTCATGGACCTATGTACTACTCTCAAACCTATCCGCTGACGAATCGACAATCAATCCAATTGTTTCGTTGGGGACCGTGGCACCAGAGCTTTGGAAAATCGGTCGCCGTTCTTCTAAAGTGGAACCAACCGAGAATTACGAGCAATGGCGACAAGCTGTTGCAGGGAAATCAGCTGAAGAAAATCGATTCTGGACAGCCCCAGGTTTTGAGATATCTCTCGTTCGAACAGCAGCATCGGAGGAAGGCTCTTGGGTAAGTATGGCCTTCGATCCGCAAGGGCGATTGACGATCGCTCGCGAGGAAAAGGGATTGTTGCGAATGACGTTAGACAATCAGTCGCATTCGATCGAGAAAGTCGAAGTGATCGACGATCAATTGCTCGAGTGTCGAGGTCTACTTTACGCTCACAACTCTTTGTATGCCAATGCCAACAATTCCAAAGGGCTGTATCGACTTCGAGATACCGATGGTGACGATACGTTCGACGACGTCCAACTGCTAAGAGAGTTTCCAGGAGGTACTGGGCACGGTCGGAATGATTTGTCGCTTGGAAAGGACGGTTGGATTTACTCGATTAATGGTGATTCCGTCGAGGTACCGAAAGACAACCTAGTCGACCGAACTTCTCCTCTTCGAGATACGCTTCGGTGGCGAGCAGGGCAAGGCCATGTGATACGAACGGACCCAGATGGCAAGCAATGGGAGGTCTTTTGTTCTGGTCTTCGAAATCCATTTGGATTGGCAGCAAACCCAGAGGGCGATTGGTTTACGTACGACGCGGATGCGGAGTTCGATATGGGATCGCCGTGGTACCGTCCCACTCGCGTTCTGCAATTGCTATCGGGAGCCGATTATGGTTGGCGAGCCGTCACGGGCAAATGGCCACCGTATTTTCCTGATCATCCAGACAATGCAATGCCGACACTCGATATTGGCAGAGGCTCCCCAACCTCGGTTCTGTTTGCAACGGATGCGAAATTTCCCGAACCCTATCGCCGATCGCTCTTGATTCTCGACTGGACCTATGGACGCATCTTGGCCGTCCACATAGGTCCCAGAGGGGCCGGGTATCGTGCTAGCGCAGAAACGTTCTTACAAGGCCGACCGCTAAACGTCACCGATCTGGCGATTGGTCCAGATGGTGCGCTATACATAGTGACTGGAGGTCGAAAAACGCAGTCGGCACTCTACCGCATCGCCTATGTTGACAATCTGGAATCAGCTACCTCGCCCTCGGTTCACGAACAACATTGCAAGGCACACGCGAGGCAAGCCAGACTGATCCGTTCCCAATTGGAAGAGATGCACACTGCTAAAGGGGAGACGAATATCGAGTTGGCTTGGCAGCAAATGGATTCGCCCGACTGGAATATCCGAACTGCTGCACGCACTGCGATCGAGCATCAGCCGATAGCCATGTGGCGAGAACGAGGGCTATCTGAAACGCGAACGACGGCAGCCATCGAAGCCTGTCTTGCCCTGGTACGTAGCGGTGAACCATCCGTTATCAATCCCGTCTTGGATCGTTTGATTGGAATGAATCCAACGGAACTTACCTTGAGCCAAGCCTGGGGAATCGTGCAATGCTATTCGCTATTGGAACACTCCGCGGCAGAGGAACTTCAGCGCCGAAAGCTCAGCATCGTGGAGCAGCTCGAGTCACTCGTTTCTCATCTTGCATCGCCCGAGATTGGGTACGGTCGATGCGGATCGAGCTCCAATCTTTTGGGAACTTGCTCTTCGATTCTAGTATCCCTTGGCTCCTCGACGATTGTCTCGAATATTTCCAGAACCTTGCTGAACAGCCCGGTTCAAGAACAACGCATACACGCCTTGTTGGCTTTACGAAATGCCGCGTCAGGCTGGACGATCGAGACTCGCAAGCAGTATTTCCGAACACTCAATGAGGGGCCGAGTTTTGTTCGTGGCGAAGGGATGCAGAAATTTTTGAACCAGATCCGAAGTGACGCGACTGCACAATTAAGCGATGAGGAACGTAACGAGCTGGCTAATTTGCTCGACCCGACTGTCGATTCGAATGAAGAACCGCCGACGGTTGTTTCTCGCCCGACGGTGAAGCAATGGACAATGAACGATTTGGTGCCTCGGCTATCGAATGACGATTACCGACCTGACGCTCAGCGAGGTGCTGTTGTTTTCGTCGAAGCGATGTGCAGTCGCTGCCATCGAAGCGGAGCACGCGGCCCTGCTGTTGGCCCCGACTTGACGCTGATCGCCAGCCGTTTCGGTCGCAAGGATATTTTGCAATCGATCATTGAGCCGTCCCACGTGGTTGCGGAAATCTATCGCAAGGTTCAAGTGGCGACTGTGGAGGGACGCGTCATTGTTGGTCGGATACTCATCGAAGGCGATTATCGTTCTCAAAGGCTACAAATCGCCACGGACTCGCTCAAAGAAACGGAAACGGTCGAAATTGATAAGACCGAGATCGAGTCGGTTCGAGAGTCGCCCGTTTCACCGATGCCATCTGGGCTGGTTGATGGTTTTCAAGCCAATGAAATTCTCGATTTGCTCGAATACCTGACAGTTGGCACGGATGTAGTTCTTCGCTGACTTTGGAATCCCGCAAGCCTTGAGCGGCGGAAGGTTCGGGCTTTTTTTGGTTACCAAATATGCTCACAATCGATGGGCCGAAAAAGCTTTGGCGAAAGGAGCAATGCATTTATCGGCACATCCTTTTTTGAAAATAATTGCTTGACGGATGTTTGTTGAAGTGCTCAACTGCCTTGAGGTTGCGGAATGCAATTGGTTATTTGGCATAACTTAAGAGTACGCGGAATTCTTGAAACTAGATCATGCATACCCCACAGGAATCGGATGTTTCTGAACGCACGTCGCAGAGTGACTAGCCAATCTGCATCAAGACCCAATAAAGCTCGATAATGTTCTGTTGTTAATTCGTTCATCCCAAAAGGATAACGAATCCCTGGTTTTTTTACACCCAGCCACTAAATTCCACGAAGAACCCTAGAATACAATACTATCAATACGACTCCTCTGCGACAAACCGTTTCCGCAACCTCAGCCAGCTTCGAATTCGATATCCCATCGAAGAATATGAAGTAGACCAAAACGGACAAGACTAGGTTCTTATGGCTTGAGTGTAGCCGGGCATCCACAAGTTGGTCCAAAAAGGGCGAAGACCTTAGCCTTGCGTGTATTTGTCGATAAAAATCTAGTGAAATCAAGTGCTAACGACCGGCAAGCTGTGGCATTTGCCCACAAAAGGAGCCATACTTCGGCAAATACGCGGTTGTCTAGCAATAGAAGTGATTTGATTGTGAACGAAGTTACATCATCCATGAAGCAGACTCTCCCAATCTTAGTCGTCCTGCTGCTAGTTTACTTACCCGCCCACGCCGTACTCGGCGAAGCGCCCGCCGTCGTTCCCAACAAGCACCAAGCCTTATTCAAAAAGCACTGTGTCTCGTGCCACGGTCCGGAGAAACAAGAAGGCAAATTCCGCATCGATGATTTATCGTTCACCATTACAAACATCGAGAGCGCTGAAAAGTGGCAAAAAGTGCTCAATCAAATGAATTCGGGAGAGATGCCGCCAGAGGATGCGGATCAACCTGAGAGTGCGGCAAAGGCTGACCTATTGGACGATCTGGCCAACGTGATGGTCGCATCGCGTCGCAGCCTCGGTGATCAAAACGGTGTGATCACGATGCGACGATTGAATCGGCGTGAATACAAGAACACGCTTCGCGAACTGCTCGGCGTGGAAATCAATGTGGCGGAGTTGCCGCCGGAAGGAGGCTCAGGGTCTTTTGACACG
>CAMDKL010000148.1 GCA_945900945.1 Pirellula staleyi DSM 6068 | reverse complement strand
CGTCGGTGTTCGAAGTTCTTGCCGGAGACAACATCGACACCGGCCAAGTAGGCTCGGCGAATACAACGCTGGACCAAATGGACAATACAAACGGAATTTGGATCAAACTGTTCGGCTCTGGGAATTCTCGGCATAGCAAATCTCCTTTGCGGAGCAGGGTACCAAACAGCCAGCTCCAAGTCGATAGGTGCCTGGCACCTACCGAAGGACGTGGCACCTACCGAAGGACGTTTGCACGTCGTTTGCAAGTGGCTTGGGAACTCGCCAAGCATCGCGCAGAAGTCTTACTTATTGGTCACCGATGCGGACGTCGCTAAGGCGATCGGCCGTGGTACAAATCCGACGCGCGCCGGACGAAAATCGTCTCACGGTGGTACAAAAACGACTCCGCAAACCACCGCAACCGACACGCAGACTACCTACTCGGACCAAGCAAAAGACAAGCTAGAAGTGGTTTTGTGTGGGAATTCCCAGGGAATTCAAGCGGAGGACAAGGGATTCGAACCCTCAACCGGTTTCCCGGCGCCTGATTTCGAATCAGGTTCAAACGACAGGAAAGCCAACAAAAACAAGGCTTCCCAAAATCTTGCTACACATGTGCTAACGTCGGCCATTTTCGACAGCTTAAATCGAGTCATCGACGCATGGCCGAATCTCAGCAACTCTAAACGTCAAACGATCTTGATTCTCATCGACCAAGACGAGGGAGGGAATGAGTCTCTTTCTACCGAACACAGACCGACGGCAAAGACCGCCAAGAACGCTCAAAGCAAGCGAGGTGGCAAGTGAACCTTGAAGCAGTCGAACGAGCGTTAGACGCTATTGCGATGGCGTTGCCGTCCTAATCGAGTTGGATAGCATCGAATGGATCAGGATAGAGCAAGTGCGAGATATCGGTAAGCGCCCACGTCAACCAGTAGGAATTTTGTCACAAAACGGCTAGGCGGTCGCGTTCCGCTTTTCCAGGCAGTCCAGAAGATTATGCCGAATGAAAGATTGGGTTCACGCCTAGTTTGAGTTGGCATTTGGCCGTTATAGTAAGGTTTCACGGGTCAGTTTTCCGATGGCTTGTTACCAAGCTTTCTGCAAAAGGTCGCGCACAGAACTAGGGTCCAGCACCAACGAGCAGCTTTCCCAGTCTGCATCCTCGACCTTGCTGTATTTCGCGTCGAATGGGTTCCGAGTCGCAGTTGTCCTGTCAATCAGTTTGCGAGCGTCTTCTTCGTTATCCAGGGCGACTTGTACCCAAACATCTTCTAGCGTGTCCGGAATCTGACCGAACAAGTCATGGATGGCTTCCAGGCGATCGGCCAATACTTCGTGCACGCGATCTTCAACCGAATCTCGATAACGAAGGTTGGCAATCCAGATGACTTCGCGAGTCTGGCCAATACGCTGAATTCGACCCTTTCGTTGTTCTAGGCGTGTCGGGTTCCAAGGCAAGTCGATGTTGATTAGAGTGCCAAGACGCTGCAGATTTAGCCCCTCGGATGCAGCGTCCGTTCCCAGCAGCAATTTCAGTTCACCGCTTCGCACGCGTGATTTCAACAACTCACGGTTGCAGCGTTGAAATCGCCCAGCCCGCCAAAACCCAGAACGATTACTTCCTGCGTAAAGCCCAATATCCATGTTCGCGAACTCAGGCAACTTGGCTAGCTCGTCACCCATCCAGCGGACTGTATCGTAATACTGAGAAAACAAGATGCAACCAAATTCCAACCAGCGGCGTTCTACGTCCGGGCGCGTGCCCAAAAGGTAACCAAGTATCGCTTCCAATTTTGGATCGCGATTGCCGCCTTGCTTAAGTAATTCAACACATCGATTGAGTGAGGCAACTTCTGCATCGGTAAAATCTTTGAAGTCGCTACTCGCATTTGCAAGTCGATTTGGAACTGCCACCTCATTTGCATCATGATCATCCTCGGCATCATCTTCGTCTTCATCGCCGAACGCATCCAGTTCATGCCCAAGCAATTTGAGAACTGTGCGACGTCCAGCCTCCATAGAACTTCCGAGTCTCCGCAGAAGCAATGTCTTAAAGAAACCGGCTCCACGAACACGTTGCTGAAGCAATTGTGAGAAGTTCTCGGCCTCTTGATAAGCATCGCGAAGGTACCCACCAAGCGTGAGTGCACTCTCATTATCCTCCCCAAATAATCGTACCGAGACACGAGGCAAATAGTAGCTTCCAGTTGCAGGGTTGATCGTAGCTTCCAAATAACCTCGAGTTCGCCGAACGATGCATCGAAGTAAAGGATTGAAACGATCGCCATAACCTGGAAGCAAGCTGTTCTCGAGCTGCGTTCGACGGATTGCTGGCGAGATTTGATTTAGAACTTCAGGTTTGAACTGCCACTGTTTGTCGTCGGCATCGATGTTTCGGCGAATTCGATCCAAAGCGATATCTTCACTACGTGCAGGCAAAGGGTCGCGCACAAATTGCCAACCATCATTTGGATCAGTCGGGATGGTTTGCTCGCCGGTTGCAATCGCAAGACAACGACTTGCTTGATACCAAGGACTCGTTCGCGTCCAGCCGCCCAGCACACCTGCGTTGCCGTAGGATAACGTGTGCAATAAATCCCAGGCTTCCAACGGATGCAGTTGTACAGGTGTCGCGGTCGCTAGCAACATACTTTTTGTCTTCGGACCAATATCACGCAAAAAAGCCATCAGCTTGTTCGGATCTGCACGTTCATCGACTTCATCGTTTCCGGCGTCGACCTTGGGAACTTTTCGTCTGCGCGCTCGGTGGGCTTCATCAACGATAACGCATGTGTACTGATGACTGAGTAGTTCCTTTAGTGCCTCCGGCAGTCCTCGCACAACCAATCCTTGGGAGACTAAACCAATTCGTCTTGGGCATTTCCCAAGTGATCGAACACTATCCGAAGGATGCTCGAGCTCATTCTCGTCAATCCATGACTTGCCAGTCCATCGCGCAGAGGGAAGCAGTAGCAACTCCATCATCTCGTCTTGCCATTGTTGCAACAGCGGTTTGGGTGCGAGCACCAAGATTGGGCCGCCATCCGGGTCGTCTACAGCCATCAGCAACGCAGCCATCGCGAGTTGTACTGTCTTACCAAGACCGACTTGATCGGCAAGCACGAGCCGTGCGCCACCTAAACGATGTCGTTCAAGAGCGAGTTTTGCAAAGTATTTTTGGTGCGGCCACAATCCGAGTTCCCGACGATATACCGGGGTCTCAACAGCGGCCGCTGCGGCTGCGATAGCAGGATCTTCGGTCTTCTGCCATTCCTCAGGTTCGATGACTCGCCTTTCGATGGTTCGTTTGATGTCCTGAACAATGAATGGACAACATGAAATATCCATTGCTCTTGAATCATTCCAAAGGGCGTCAAATTCCTCCTGCACCCATCTGACGGTTTCCTCTGAGTCATCCTCCCAAAGCAACTCGTAGTTAATCTTCCAAGCCGTCGCACTTTCGTTGACGCTTCCCAAGAACGCCGTTGCAGGCTTGTCGGCATAACGAATCACACCTGCCTTACCATGAATTAAACCGAAGGCAGAATCTGGAAGAACGCGGACCTCAAGTTTTCCTGAGGTAAGCGCGTTGTAGAGTGCTTTGTATCGAGGCAAAGCTTCCGCAGGTGCATCTTCGGGACGTCCTGAACACCAACTTCGTCTCATCGCAGCTTGGGCAGCAGCGGCCGTTGTAATGTCCTCCGGATCGAGTTCGGAATTGCAGATGATCCGAATCGGTCCGTGGACACCATTTAAGGCTTCGCCAGCGATTTCAAATAAGCTCGAGCGAAAGTAGCCTGCGATTCGGTCGTACGCAGTTGCCCCAAGTAATCGCTCATTCAAAACAGAGTGATCGAGGCGAGTTCTTCTGCTCGAGTGGCGTTTCATCTAGAGTCCCTGAGTGCCGCTAGGATAGAACGCCGCCTGCCTTGAGCTGGCCTTGGAATTGGCTGTTGTTTTTAAACGGTACTCCGCGAACTTCTTCAATTATCAACTGACAGATTGGAGCCCCGGGGACCAACGCGATATCGCAGGGTCCTAAGTTTATCAGCTCCAGCGTAATGGTTCCCGAGAAACCAGAGTGAATTGTCGGTGCGGTAAAGTGAATAAGAAGCCCACACCTCGCATAGGAACTTTTGCCCTCAATTCGAGCTGCCAGACATGTTCCTTCCGAAACAATTGGTAGCGAAATGACCTCCAGAGTCTTTCCCAAGACAAAATGATGGGGCTTAAGAAGATATGGCTGTTCAGTTGTGATCTTCCGTTGCTCCGAATTCGGACCAAACAGCTTGGCAAAACCGCCACGGGTCAGGTTGATGTTGAGTGCCAAATCGCTTTTGAAATACGAGATCTCATCTCCGAGTCTCAGGTCTACCGACGAGGTCTGGTAGGGACAGTTAGAGTCCTTTTCGTTAGTCGGTAGCCTTGGAAGCGGCTCTGGTTGAATGACAAGTCGCTTGTCATCGAGGGCGCGATGTATCTCGATATTCGAAAGGATCATTACTCGCTAATATCTCCTGGCGTCACGTAAACGATATCTTGTTCAGGTGAGGGTAGAACTGCCATGAGGGATCCGTCCTGTCGCAAAACAACGACCCGAACTTTTCCTACTGTACCAATCTCTCCCTTTACTGCGCGTCGATCGACGAAGACCGACTTTTGCCACGCTCCACGCGACGGATAGGTTACGGCTAATTCATCGCTGAACATCCCTTTGTCGACATGGCATTCGAGCCACCCTTCTTCAACTTTTGTTGGTCTGGTTATCGTTGACATGGTTTTCTCCTTAACAGTCCTTGTTATTCCCCCAGAATGATTCCGGGAGGTTACCTATCTTCCGACTCGGATTCAATCGGAATCTCGCATTCGCGAACCTTCTTTTGATTGTACGAGTCGGGCAATTCGCACATTCTACCCAAATTAACTCTAGGCGTGGTCGTTCCTCAATCTTCCAAGCAGAAAACGTGCTGCTTCGGAATCCGTGTGCCATTCTTCCATTCCGGCCGCGTTGCCGAGTTGGGCGAGCCACTCGAGAAGGCTAATGAATCTTTCACGCAATCCCCAATATCCCTGGCCAAACGTGTCTCGCAGGTACTGCCGACCTGGCTCTGGGCTGTTGTCGGCAGCCGCAGTCTCGCGGATCGCGAATAGCAAGTGACGCAAGGTTGACGAGGCGAACGGGTGAGCAACTTGGGATGAATTGCGACCACGTCGCGTGGGTAGGGGGCACCCGAAAGCCGAATACCTATCACGGTTGCCGCATGTTTTCATTCGATAGGTTTGACCTGATAGGGGTTGGTTCATGAAGCTATTCAAGCGTTCAAAGAAAGTTGGCTCTCCGTACTATGTTCGCTATTGGGAGAGGGTAAAGAACGGTCGAGCAAAACAACGATGGGCTTCCACTGGTTCTTCTGAAATTTCAGTAGCCAAACAGATCGCCGCCAAGATTGTTTCCGATGCTTCTTTGCGGTTTTACGGCGTCATCGATCCAGATCAGGAACGTTTCCAAATCGAAGCAAGCCGGACAATCGAGGAACATCTAACGGACTTCACGTCTAGATTGGAGTCTCGATACACCGGTTTGAAAGCGAAAGTTAATGTTGCGGGCCAACTAAACTACATTCGTGGATTCGCAGAACATGCGAAAATCGAAACGATTGGCGGGATCAATGCGGACGCGATGAATCGATATGTCGTTCACTTGACTGGTATCGGCAAGAGTTCCCGAACTATCGGTGCTATGATCGGGGCTTGTAAGCATTTCACATCATGGCTTCGCAAGCATGGCAAGATTCGAATCGATCCGCTCGATACAATCGAACGACCGGACCCGGATAGTGACCGTCGCCTAAATCGTCGAATGCTACTGCCAACGGAATGGCAATGGCTGATCCGGGCGACACGTGCAGCCGGTGAGCGTTTCGGCATGACAGCACAAGAACGGTGCCTTGCTTATCGTGTTGCGATCCAAACCGGCCTGAGAGCCGGGGAGCTGCGAAGTCTAAGGCGAGGCTCATTCAATCTGGACGACAAGCAACCATTTGTCAAAGCCGATAGCGGAACAACCAAAAACCGCCAAACTGCATACCAGTACATCGACCGAGAGTTAGCCAATGATTTAAGGGATTTCCTTTCGGCCAAGTTGCCAGCCACACCTGTGTTCAACCTACCGCCAAAAGAGGCTGCCAAGATGCTTCAATCTGATCTAAAGGACGCTAGAGTCCTTTGGTTGGCGGAAAGCAATATCGACCCAACGGAGCGGGCGAAACGCGAATTAGGTGATTTCCTACAGACCAAAAACGAATCCGGGGAGGAATTGGACTTTCATTCCCTGCGTCACACTTGTGGTGCGTGGCTCGCGATTCGCGGCACTCAGCCGAAAACCATCCAATCCGTATTGCGACATTCAACCATCACACTAACCCTCGATACGTACGGCCACATGCTTGAGGGAGCACAATCGGCGGCGATCTGTCTAGCGGGTGACTTAACAGCGGTTCCGCAAACGCTCCAGGCGACCGGAACGACCGATTCTAGGGCAAATCCTGCTACCACAGTTGCTACCAAACTGGGTGCGTGGATAGTGCGGGATGATGCGAGAGGGTGCGAACTCGACGAAAATCAAATTGATCTCGGAAAAAGAGAAAGCCGCAAGATTCCTAAGGAAAATGCGGCTTTGTGCGGGGCGTTGCGGATCAGTTCATCAGCGGAGGACAAGGGATTCGAACCCTCAACCGGTTTCCCGGCGCCTGATTTCGAATCAGGTTCCTAACCATTCGGCTATCCTCCAGTAGAAAGGTAATTTACACCATCGAGCAAGAATTGGGCAAGCCTGCTTGACGAGGGCATCCAATTGGATAATCAATCCAAAAAAAACCGAGGAGAGAAATCGCTTTCGCAACCACTCTCCTCGGCAGCCTCTTCTCCCCTCAGCCCCACACACACTACCAAAAAAGCCGAGGGAAGAATCTTCTTACGATTTGAATTATGTTTTCACTCGAACATCCTTTGTTTCGAAACTCGTTGATTCCGAGTCTTTCTTGATCGCGGGTGCGGGTGTCGGCTGGTCAATCACCTTCTCATTTTCTGTCGCAACCGGAACAGATTTTTGTTCTACGGACAATGCAGTTCTTGATTCCAATTCGACGGAACGTATGAACTCGAGTCCATTGATATACTGGTCTGAAGTCATGTTTCCAATGTTTTCACGAAGCAAACCAGTTAGAGCATTGCAAAGTGGATAAATCTCGCGATGGGTCACGCTCCCGTCACCACTATTAGAAGAATCGCGGATCGCGAAAACCTCGTCAATTTTCTCCTTCACAGGTGCGAATTGTTGCTGCCGCAGGATATGTGGCCATGATAATTTCCCATTTTGAGAATTAAACTCTTGGGCAGACAAACGTTTTGGCTGATAGTACTCGATGAATTTCCTTCTCGCTTCGCCAACGAACGCTTTTTCACCGTACTTTTGCATGTACTCGTCGCGAATCTCACGTCGTTCGTAGTAGGATTTGGTCAGAGCCACACTGTTCTCAATCGCCCGTTTGTAAGCTTCTGCGTAATTAATCGCTGCAAGGCTATCCAAATAAACGGTCTGTCCCATGGAGCTGATAACGGCAGATTGACCTCGCAATGCTCCTTCTGTGAGCGTGCTCGAATGTCCCGTGTAGGACCAGTTGGCAATGGGTTGAGCAATGGCTGGCCCCTGTGCACGAATCGGCCCGGAACCAGCGACCCCGGCAAAAACGGAAGCAACCAAAACGAACCTTTTCAATTTCTTGCTATTCAATGTTCTCATCGCTATGCTCTCCGCGAATCCAAAAGCCTATGTGGCACTGGTCGTTCAAATGAAATTGCAACTATTGTGCCGAAACTAACTTTCGAATCGCGAACCTTCAATATTTCCTTGGTGTATTCGGACAAATTGCAGCATTGCTTTGATTTTCGTCGGGAACAACGTGCGATGGAATTTAACTTCGTTGCTTATGGGGAGTGTTCCATCCGGTTAGAATCAGTCTCATTCTTAGTATTTGTCTCATTTTGCGATTGTTGCTGACGATGGATTCACTACAAGTCGACGAAACTCTGACGCTCCTACCGGTCGTTCACGGAAGTGCGTCCTACGCAGTCGGAGTGCGAAGATTCTTGCTTGAGCATCCTTTTGATTGCATTGCGATTCCCCTTCCTCCGTCGTTTCGCACCGCAGTATTGGCCGGAGTCGAGCAGTTACCAACTCCGAGCGCGGTCGTGCAACTTTCCGCAATGGATACGGATGCTGGCGAACATACGGGCGAAGAGTCCGATTTGATCGCGCGCACCGCATCCTACGTTCCCATCGACCCTTGCCAATCCGTTATCGCCGCAGTGCGTTTTGGGATCTCGGATCGTACGCCGCTCCATTTCATCGACCAAGAATGCGAGGACTTCGATCCAGATGCTTCCATCTTCCCGGACCCGTTTGCTTTGCGTGAAACGACCATCGAGCGATTCTGCGCTGCTGCGCTGTTGGCTATTCCAAGTCCGAGTAGCCAACAACGTCTCGATCGACTCAACTTCATGGCCAACCGCTTGAAGGAATTAAAGCAACTGTACTCCAATATAGTCTGCCTTTGCGACCTACAAGATTGGCCTTGGCTTCGTGAAGCGATATCGGCAGGCTCCTGCGTTGAGTCGATACAAGCTGAGCAAGAACTGTTCGATAGGGAAGTTCCGTCGCCCGCAGAGAACTACGCTGTCGATTCGCGAACTCTACTTTTTTTAATGGGGGAACTGCCGTTTATTACGGGGTTGTACGAGAACGCTCGCAAGTCATTAGATGACGATAGCTCGCTGGTGGTCGACGGGATCAAGGAGATGCTTATTTCAACGCGGCAAAGCTACTTGGCCGATATGGGCAACAGAGCCAGAAAGATCCCGCCGCTACTGTTGTCTCAGTGTCTCAAATATATCCGAAACCAAACTCTATTAGACCGTCGATTTACTCCCAGCTTTTACACGATTGCGAAATCGTCGCAACAAGTGATGGGGGATCAGTACACGATTCATCTCGTCGAAGCAGCGAAGAACTATCCGTTTGATGAACCATTGCCTTGGCCTATGCTTCGAATGGGAATAGACCAGGCGCATGTGCCAGGCGTCGGCTTGGTGTCCATGACCAGTAGGTTGCCCGGTTCGCCGACCACTTGGCATTCGCTGGAGCTGAATCGAAGGGCTCCGAAAATAGATCAGCGCCAGTGGAAGATGCGCTGGAATCCATACCAACAGTGCTCATGGCCCGAAGAAGACACTCGAATTGAGAGTTTTCGCAATCGCGTTATCGAACGGGCGCAGGGCATGATTGGTGCCGATTTGGCTCGGACCGAAAAGTTCACAACGAGCATGATGGACGGCATCGACCTTCGTGAGACGCTTCGTCATTGGTACGACGGATCTCTCTATGTAAAAGTTCAGCCGCCAACCATTGGGCATCTCGATGCAGCCGTGATGCTATTTGACAACGAACCCGATCCTCGCGAGTATTCGTGGCGAGCCACGTGGTTTGCCGAACATGAGGACGAATCGACTTTAGCCTTTTTTGCAACCCCATTCCAAAAAGAGATGCTTGGGCCGGGCGTTGCCGTTTCGACGTACGGTGGTGCCTTGTTTCTGTTCCCTCCAAGGCACATCGCTGATATTTGGGAGGATGACTTATTGGACTTCACAGATACAATCGAACAACGCTTAGTCGCTGCCGCTTGTCTTCATTCCAGTTCGCGTCACATCGCTTTTCTTAGTTGGTCAGCCCCCGGATTTGCGTTAAAGAAAATTGCCAAGACGTTCAAAAAGGCATTGGTGCATGTTCCACTTAGTCACTTTTCCGACTCGGTGGTGCAGCAATTGCGAACCTTTCATGTATTGAATGGCCAGCATGTACGAAGTTATGCAGCGCACTTCATCCGCAAAGCTTAAGCCATCGAGTTCGCGGGTTAAGCATGTCACCACGCTGGAAGGAAGCACATTGCGATTCCCTATTCCTTCGTTAGCCATCGCGTTCGAATGGGAGCCGAGTGGGTCGGCCCCGCCTCAACCAAGATTGCTTCGTCGAGCGGTAGTGTATGAAACACCTCTGACGCTCGATTCATGCCCAAGATCGCTAACGCGGTCGCACCGGCATCCGCATCCAAAGCCGTTGCAGCGATCGTGGTGACGCTCTGTCTTCTTTCTATTGGATCGCCTGACTTAGGGTCGATAAAATGGCTGTATCGGTGCCCGTCTATTTCGATGTATTGATTCAAATCTCCGGACGTCGTAACCGCACAGTTTTGGAGCCGCAGCATTGCTAACGGTGGTAATTCCTTACCCAGTCCCGCTATCGTGACTCGCCATCCTTCGGAGCCAGGCGGTGCATCACCAACCCGAATATCACCACCTGCATTCAACAACACAGATCGGCACCCACAAGCGATCATCCTTTCAAATGCAGCATCCACAATGTAGCCGACCGCTATGCCAGAAAGATCCAATATCATCCTAGGCTTGAGCAGAGTCGCGCTCCATGGATGGCTCAAGTCAGCGGAACCGGACTCTGCGTCGAACTCGACAGAGGTCCATCCACACCGCTGTTTCGCGTCGTCGATTTCAAATTGCGATGGCAACTGCTTGTATCTCCGGCTTGAACGCCAGAGTTGGGTCAAAGGGCCGACGGTGATATCAAACGCGCCATCGCTCAAGCCATGCCATCGGCGACTCTGCATTAGTACGATGGAAAGGTCGCGACTCAGCGGAATCCAATCGGCTATCGGAGCCTCGCAGAGTTTCGAAATTTCGCTGTTTGAATCGTAGTTGCTGAGCACGATAGCAAGCCTTTCGATTTCAGCTATTCCGGCGTCGAATACGATTCTTGCTTGCGACCGAGATTGGGCGTAAACGACCATTTCAACGTGAGATCCCATGGCGGGAATTGAAAGCTCAAATCGTTTCCTCTCGTTTTTGGAATCGAGCGTTGCCAAATCCTGGGACCGGGCTACTCGGACAAAGATAAAAAGAGGGCAAGTGAGCCAAAACAGTCCCGTCAGAAGAACGAGCACAGGAAAGAATTCATGACGGAGTCGCGTTTCGTGTTTTGGGAATTTCGTCTTCACTGTATGTTTGCCCATTATGTTGGATCATGATGGGTCGGCAATCGAGAGTTACATCATTTGTTTTGCAGGCAACGAAAAGGACATTGATCTTATCCTACCCTAAATTCTTATCGACTGATGGCCATTTAGTTCTCATTGGCTTCGAATTTGCTGACTGGTTTGTGATTCCCATGATTGTCTCAAAAGCTCAATGAATTCATGCACTGCGGCTGGTCTCCAGGCGACAGATGCATGTGATTTGGGCACTATGGTTTTTCCCCGGGGGCTGCTTTTTGAGCAACTCGCGCTGTTGCGATCGCTCTGAGTTTGTAGAATTTGAAAAAATCGAAACTTCACGAATGAATCCGCAAAGCCAATTTGACGGGACCGCTATGGAACAAGTTAATACAAACTTTGTTAACAAGGATCCGCTTGGGATTTCGCAGTACGACTCAAGAGGTTTTTTTGACGAAATGTTCAACGAGACTGGCGAAGCTAGACCCGGGGTGGAATTCTTGGCCAACAAGCTCGCAGGATTGTTGCCAGGCGAACTCCAACGTAGGCAGCGGTCCGCTGACCATGAACTTCTCAATATGGGGATCACTTTCAATGTTTATGGCCATTCGGCGGGAACCGAAAAAGTATGGCCGTTTGATTTGATTCCACGAGTGATTCAGGAGGAGGAATGGCTCTATATTGAACGCGGATTAAAGCAGCGGATTCGCGCGCTGAACATGTTTATTGACGACCTATATCACGATCAAAAGATTATTCGCGATGGAATCCTGCCAGAGTACATGATTCAGTCGAGTAAAGGATTTTTAACACAGATACACGGAATGAATCCCCCGCGAGGGATCTGGTGTCACATCACCGGTACAGATTTAGTGCGGGCAGGAGACGGGCAGATCTACGTATTAGAAGACAATTTACGCTGCCCCTCCGGAGTTTCCTACGTGATTGAGAACCGCGAAGTGATGAAGCGAACTTTTCCTCAACTGTTCGAGGGACGAAATATATTGCCTGTAGAAACATATCCAGAACAGTTGCTCAAGATGTTGCAATACGTATCCCCATCTTCTACCAACGAACCGAATGTTGTTGTTCTCACGCCTGGCATTCACAACTCCGCGTACTTTGAGCATTGCTTTCTCGCCCAGCAGATGGGAATAGAACTTGTTCAGGGATCCGATCTATTGGTCAAGGACGGTTATGTTCACATGCGAACGACGCGTGGCCTCAAGCGGGTCGACGTTATCTACCGAAGAATTGACGACGATTTCCTGGATCCCGAATGCCTTCGCCCTGATTCAACTTTAGGTGTCAAGGGATTGATGCAAGTTTACCGCGCAGGCAAGGTTGCGTTGGTGAACGCACCAGGAACGGGAGTTGCAGACGACAAGGCAATTTATGCCTACGTTCCGAAAATGATCAAATACTACTTGAGCGAAGACATGATCCTACCCAACGTACCAACCTATATGTGTGCAGACGAAACCGAACGGAAATATGTTCTCGAAAACATACACAAGCTAGTTATTAAACCGGCCAACGAATCGGGTGGTTACGGCATCTTGCTCGGCCCGAAAGCAACCAAGAAACAGCTCGCGACGTACAAAGAATTGATTTTGAGCAATCCTCGAAACTACGTAGCTCAACCGATGTTGGACTTGTCTACCGTTCCAACTTTGTGTGGAGATTCATTAGAAGGCAGACACATCGACTTGCGACCGTATATCTTGTATGGCGAAGATATTTACATCGTGCCTGGTGGCCTGACACGTGTCGCACTGGTCAAGGACTCCCTCATCGTAAACTCATCGCAGGGGGGCGGAAGCAAAGACACATGGGTGTTGAGAAACGAATCAAATGGTGTTTAGAAGACGATTGGATAGTTGAATGTTATCTCGCGTAGCAGACTCTATTTTTTGGATGAGACGGTATATTGAACGGGCTGAAAATGTTGCCCGATTCATTGACGTGACGCTCAATCTGACCCTTGGCATCGGTGTGGATCACTATCAACAGTGGGAGCCACTGATTTACACTACGGGTGACAACGAATTGTTTCATGAGCATTACGATCAAGTGAATCAAGCAAACGTAATTCGTTTTTTGACGTTTGACGAACGCAATCCGAATTCCATTTTATCCTGCTTAAAAATGGCTCGCGAGAACGCGCGCGTGAGTCGTGAGATGCTCAGTAGCCAAATGTGGGAGGAGCTCAATAAATTCTATCTGTTCGTGCGAGACAATCGCCACGATTCTGCGGCTGTCGATTCACCGTTTGAGTTCTTTGGCCGAATTCGCCAAGCTGGTTATTTGCTCGAAGGGGTCACCTACAGCACGATGTCGCACGGCGAAGCTTGGAACTTTGGCCGGTTGGGTGCTCTCCTCGAACGAGCGGACAAAACATCTCGTATTCTTGACGTTAAGTATTACTTGCTATTGCCGGAGGTGAGTGATGTCGGAACTCCAATCGACATTAGCCAATGGGGAATGTTGCTCAAGAGCACGAGTGCATTAGAAATGTATCGTCGTCGTCATGGCCGATTGTCACCCAAACAAGTTGCTGCGTTCATGCTGTTGGATCGCGACTTTCCGCGAGCTATTCGTTTCTGTGTTTCGAGGGCGGAACAGTCGCTTTTGGCAATCACTGGAGGAACCACTGGGAATTTCAGCAACAAGCCGGAGCAGTATCTAGGTCGACTTCGAGCTGAATTCGATTTCCTGCATATTGACGATGTCATGGACATTGGACTGCATGAATTTATCGATAACTTTCAAGTTAAACTAAACCTAGCTGGCGATGCGATCTGCCAGACATTTTTCGAAGTGACCCCCGTCGTTGCTAGTTGATAGCGACCGTTTGCGAACAATACTGTAAGAGGAAAAACGACCATGAAAATCGATCGTAGGCAGTTTGCAGGCTACTCGAGCGCGATTGCGGCTTGGGGTTGCGTATCGGGTGTTGGACAATCGAATTTTAATAGCCAGCAGCCGTTGTTCATTGCAACTTGGAAGTTCGGCTTGCCTGCATGCATCCGGTCATTGGAAACGCTTGGTAAAACGGAGTCAGTCCTAGATGCAATCGAAATGGGAATTCGCGTCGCGGAAGCGGACCCGAATGTCGATTCTGTTGGAATCGGGGGTGCACCCAACGCAAACGGGGTCGTTCAATTGGATGCGTGCATCATGGATGGAGCCACGCATCGAGCCGGTTCGGTTGCTGCGTTAGAAAATTTCCCACATCCTATTTCCGTTGCTAGACGTGTCATGGAAAAGACAAAGCATGTGTTGCTGGTGGGTGCGGGTGCTGCCGATTTTGCGACGGAACAAGGATTTGAATCCCAGGTTTTGTTGACGGAAATGCAGAAGAGGAAATGGCAAGATTGGAAAACCCAACAGGCTAAAGCGACGGGGCCTAGAGCTGAGCTCGCTGTCCCAACCAACCACAACACACCAACCAACCACGACACGATTGCTTTGGTAGGGATAGATTCGACCGGAAATATCGCCGGTGGTTGTTCGACGAGTGGCTTGGCCTATAAGTTGCCAGGACGGGTCGGTGACAGCCCGATTCTTGGAAGTGGTCTGTACGTGGACGGTGCGGTGGGTGCAGCGGGTGCGACTGGCATTGGCGAAAATGTAATGCGACACTGTGGTTCGTTTCTCATTGTAGAACTGATGCGATCGGGGATGGATCCGACGGCGGCATGCCGAGAAGCGATAGAACGCATCGCCAATACGGATAAGAAAAAACCCGCCGATTTGCACATCAATTTCTTAGCGATCGATAAAAAGGGGCGTTGGGGGGCAGCAGGTACGGATGCTGGTTACGAAATCGCCGTGGTAACACCCGAATTCGCACGTCTAGAAAAACCATTCTTGGTGATCTAATTTGGCGAGGGCAAGAGGAAGATAGCTGCGCCGGGATCAGCAATCGTGACTCGGGCAAGAAATCGTGTAAGCGATTCATCGGTGGAGGTCGAGGCCAAGTGCGTTGCGTACTGTACATGGCAACGCTCGTTGCGATCCGTCATAACTCGGCGATCAAGGCGTTCTATGTACACCTGACGTCCAAGGGAAAGGAATCCAAGGTAGCAATCGTAGCATGGTTGCGAAAGCTGATAACGATCCTAAACCTACTGATCAAGAAAGACCAACTATGGATAACAAAAAGAGCGTTTTGAGTTGTGGTCAAAACGCTCTCGATGAATTCCCATCGGCGCGGCTATCCCTCGCAAGGTTGTGTCCCCATAGAGCCTTGTTCCGTTTGACCGTGCGTGAAGCATTAGAGCAATCCGAAGGTAAAAAGAGAATGATTTTCCGAGCCTATGCCTCAGAAAATCTCGGGGTTTGGGGCGGGCCCCAAGGAGCACTGCGGGCACAGCCTCAAAACAACGGAAATCGCAAATTTACAATTTTTGCGATTCTGCTATTGCCAAATATTAAGTCCGTCGTTGACCCTAGATACCACTCCCTAACTGAACATGCTATTTTGCATCGATCATGCGGCTCATTTGCAAATTGTGTCGCAACCGCATTCGTCCCAACACATTGCGCCATTTTCCGTATCTTACAATCATCCATCCTAACTCCAGCGTCGGCACGTATTTCTGCAGAGATACTGGTTCGACTGTCCCAAATCGACCCCTTCGGCCTCGTGCCGAAGATGCGCAGGTTTGGCAACCAGAAAATGGTACCTCCAGGACTCCCTAACTCTCTCAAAACGCTGCCGTAGGCAGCAGTTTGAGGGAGTTGGGCATGATCGGGGCAGTTTTAGATTCTGGTTGCCAAACGCTTCACCACTCAGGCAAGCTGAGTGGCGTCAACGAACTAGATTTGGGACAGTCGA
>CAMDKL010000147.1 GCA_945900945.1 Pirellula staleyi DSM 6068 | reverse complement strand
TCGTCGATGGTTTGGCAGAGGCAGGTTGGGTAACCGCTGCCACCTGGATTGACTTGAATGGCGATCACGCTCTCGACCTATATTTAGGATCCTACGTGGATTGGGATATTGATAAGAACCAGGTGTGCCGTGATCGAAAAGGTCAGCCGGAAGTTTGCTCGCCAAACGCTTTCGAAGGTTCACGGAATACTGTCTTTCTAAGCAACGGGGATGGTACATTTCAACTCCGAACTGATATGGTTCAAGCCGATCAACCTTCCAAAACACTAGGAGTAGTCGCGGCCGAATTTCATCGCGGCCAGGGGGTAGGTTTGTATGTTGCCAATGACCTGATCGCCAATTTCCTGTTTTCTCGGAGGGGTGAACGATATGAGGAGCATGCGTTTGCGTCGGGAGTTGCAGTGGATGACGAAGGGGTGGCCAACGGAAGCATGGGGTTGGCTCTATTGGACTTCAATTTGGATCGTCAATTTGATTTGTTTGTCACCAATTTTGAACATGAAAAGATGGGGCTTTATGTCAATGCAGGAGTGGACTTGTTTCACTATGAGAGTCGAAAGGCAGGGCTGAATCGGGCCGATTTGAAACGTGTAGGTTTTGGTGTGGTTGCCGCCGATTTTGATGGCGATGCAGACGAAGACATCGTTTTTACGAGTGGCCATGTCAACTATCACCCTGACAGTGGCGAAATGCGAACTTTACCTGTATATCTTCAAAATGAAGCGGGCCAAACTTTCACCACCAGCGCCCCGAGTGGCTCCTTTTTTTCAGACCCCACGGTTGGCCGAGGTTTGGCGACGGCCGATTTCGATAACGATGGGGATCTTGATCTAGTCGGAACCAGTTTGTTTGGCCCTCCGTCGCTTGTCGAGAATATGCAATTGCCAGGCAAGCATTGGCTAACCGTTCAATTGATTGGTACAATCGCATCACGGACACCGATCGGGGCCACCGTAGAACTGACAGTTGGAACGCGAGTCATGGCTCGGCAACTTTATGGAGGAGGCAGTTACTTATCACACAGCCAATCCCGACTTCATTTTGCATGGCCAGCTGAATCGACTGCGGGTGATGTTGTACTGGAGGTCCGTTGGCCAGATGGTTCTGCAACAGACTCTTTGAAGGTCAAGCCTGGGCAAAACATCATCGTGATACAGCAGCGATAACCGGAAAGCGTATTTGTCGGACAGTATGAAATCCTATGTTTACAAATGGATCTGTTTTCTTTTCGTGTTGGGATTGATAGGAGGCCTTTGGGTCGGTTGCCAAAAGCCCTCTCCTCCAGCGTCGGACAAGCTTCTATCCGAGCAGAGCCAGCCGACCAAAGTCGAATCGGAACGGAGTACATGGTTTGAAGAAATCAAGCAGACTGGCATCCACTTTACGTTCAATTCAGGCCGCTCCGATGGCGAGTTTGCAATCATCGAGTCGCTTGGCGGAGGAGTCGGCGTGTTGGATTATGACAAAGATGGTCGCCCCGACTTGCTATTCGCGGGGGGAGGCACATTGGCCAATAAGTCGGTCTCTTCGCGCCCATGTGGATTTTACCGAAACCAAGGAGACTGGCATTTCGATGATGTCACCCAAGCTGCTGGAGCAGGTGCAACCCAGTGTTTTACACATGGTATTTTTCCAGCCGACTTGGACAACGATGGATTCGATGATGTTGCAATCAGCGGATATGGTGGAGTACAAATCCTGCACAATCAAGGAGACGGCACTTTCTCTGCTTTCCCTTTGCTCGTTACGCATCCTGAGTTCCCGTGGAGTAGTAGTTTGGCGTGGGCTGATTTTGATCGAGACGGAGTACTCGATTTGTACGTCGCGCACTACGTGAATTGGTCGTGGAAACATCATCCGAGCTGTGCAGGCGCTGTCGTACCTCGCGAGGTGTGTGCCCCACGAGAATTCGATGCCGTCGGAGACGCAATCTTTTTTGGGGATGGGCAGGGAAGCTTTCGACGCGAGGATCACAGTGTCGGACTCGTTGCTGGCGGCAAAGGACTGGGGGTCATTGCCAGCGACGTCGACTTGGATGGCGATATCGACATCTATGTTGCCAACGACACGACGGACAATTTTCTCTACCGGAACGACGGCATAGGCCATTTCCAAGAAACGGCCGTGCTCGCTGGCGTGGCAGGCGATGAGCGCGGTGTCAGTACAGGAAGTATGGGGACTTTGGTTTTTGATGCCGATCAAGACGGACTGCCTGATGTGTGGGCAGTCAATTTTGAGCGTGAACTTTTTGGGCTATATCGAAATGATGGTGGAGGATTATTCACGCATGTTAGTCGGTCGATGGGACTAGCTAACATTGGAGGCGACTACGTTGGTTTCGGTACCGTTGCAATCGATTACGACCAAGACGGAGATCTGGATCTGGTGGTATCCAATGGACATGTTTCTTATGCATCGCCGCACGCGCCATTCAAGCAACTCCCGTTGCTGCTCGAAAACAACCGGGGCCGCTTTTCGCGAGTCCACCAATCTCAGGACTATTTTGCCCACAGCCACAGTGGTCGAGGACTTGCGAGCGCGGACTTTGATGGCGACGGGGTTTTGGATCTTGTTGTTTCGCACCTTGAAGAGCCGGTTTCGATTTTGCGAGGACATTGCAATGTTTCACACCCTGCAATTAGGTTACAGTTGATCGGTACCGTTTCCAATCGAAGCGCAATCGGCGCGGTGGTCCGACACTCGGACAAACGAATCTTGATGCACAATGGAGGAGGAAGCTACCTGTCGAGCTCCGATCCCAGGATTTGGTTAACCGGGCTTGCGCCAGGAAGCCAGCAACACATTCAAGTTGTTTGGCCTTCGGGAAAGGAGAATGACTATGTGGTATCAAATGAAGCTGGAGATTTCACGATTATTGAGCCGATTTCGCCATAGGGCCAACTGCCTGATTGTTCTTTTTTTGATTTTCTCGGCCTGCAATCATGCGTCAAAGCCTTCAACACAGCAGGCGCCGTCGAACAACACGAATTCCCCTACTACGGCACATGTTCTGACGGCTCAATCCAAAGTGCCTCCGCTTCAAATAACTAGTTACGTTCCTCTGAACATAGCGAATCCGGGATATGTCGGACCGTTAGTATGTGCAGAGTGTCATAAGGATCGCGTTGCAGAATGCTTGCCCACCAGTCATTTTCGTACCTGTCGCCCACCCGACTTTTCCATGCTGCCCCGTGGGTTCTTGCCTGAGAATGCGCGTTTTAAGCAAAACAATAATCCGATTGAGTTTGAGACGCAAAAACGGGGACAAGAATTAGTACAAGCAACGCTTGAGCCGTTTGCAAATGGAACTCGACGCATCGAATCCTCGATCGATCTAATTTATGGCGCAAATCCGATTTCCGATGAAGTCTATTTGTCTTGGCGTCCGGACGGTTCGATGTGGGAGCTACCCATCGCATGGGTTTATGCCACCGATTGTTGGGGAGCCAGCGGATTCGATCGCGACGCCGTGGGCGACCGAGCACGGCAACTAACGTTGCGATGTTTTGAATGCCACAACACTTGGTTTCAACATATTCCGGGTACGGCCAACGTCTACCGCCACGAGGACATGATCTTGGGTGTAACGTGCGAACGTTGTCATGGTCCAGGCAACGAGCATGTCACGTTTCATCAGAAGCATCCGACGGAAACGACGTCGCATGGCATACTCTATCCAGGTGGACTGCCGCGCGAGCGGCTGATTGAGGTCTGCACGCAATGCCACGGCAACGCAATTCGTCATAAAGGCCCAGCGCTAGCGTATCGGCCTGGCGAAGAACTTGAAAAGCATTATCGAACTGTGGAGCCGCCCTACACGGAGGATGACCATGTTGCCAACCAGATTGGAAATCTGCGTAAATCAAAGTGTTTCCAACAGAGCGAGATGAGTTGCATCACGTGCCACGACCCGCATTTGACCGGTTCGCCCATTGGCAATCACTTTCAGGATAGTTGTTTGAATTGCCATAGCGCTACCGCGTGCCCCGAGCAGCCGCGATTGCCACTAGCTGTGTGCGACAAATGCGTCGAGTGCCATATGCGCAAGTACGTCAAGGTAAACGTTAATTTCGACTTGGCAGACGATTCGTATGTTCCGCCGATTCGTCGTTCGCAACACTTAATCTCTATCGATCCGGTCGCTACCCATGAAGTTCTTTTGGAGTTTTTTTCCAAATCGGACGTGGCATCTCAGGCCTTCCAGTACCACAAAGCTTGGCTAGTCGACCATTGGGCAGGTGAGGCCAAACGCACCGAAGAACAGCAACGCTTTATGGGTGCCATTGCAGCGCTTCGCGAGTCTTTGAGGATTGATCCCGACAATGCTACGACACGGAACGAACTTCGCCGGATGGCGGATAGCCAGTCACGATTTGACTCGTTGTTGGCGCGAGGCAAAAGATTAATAGCCGAGAACCAAGATACGCAAGCAGTTGATACGTTTCAACAGCTTTTGCAATTAAAGCCAAGACTGGCCGAAGCGCATGGACGGTTGGGAACGCTCTTTGCAAAGGCGGGCAATCTCGACCGCGCTCGAGAGAGTTTGCTCCGGTCCATTGAATTGGACCCTGACGATCAGTATGGCCACTCGATGTTAGCGAGACTCGCGATGGTTTCCGGCGACTTGGAATCTGCCCTTAGGCACTATCGCGATGCTGACGCGATTGAGCCTTACAATTCGAAATTACAGCTACTATGGGCGCAGGTATTGATCCGGGCCGGGCGACCATCGGAAGCGGTCGAGCATTTGCGACTTTCGGCCCAAATTAATCCCAAACAAATCGAGGCCCATCAGGCTTTGTGCGAACTATTGTCCGCTGATGGAAAGCTCCGAGAAGCCTTGGTCCACGCCAAACGGTCATGTGAACTAACCAGCTATCAAGGATTGCGGGAACTCATGATGTTAGCCGAAATCCATGTTGGTTTGGGTGAATCCCTGTCCGCTGCCAGCGTCGCCCATCATGCGATGGTGATCGCCAAAAGGACCAATCCATCTGCCGCTGAGGAAATCTCCAAATGGCTGCGAGCCAATTCCATAGCCCCATAATCTTGTTGCGGAACAACTAGTTATGACACGAAAACCAATACGAGACTGATAGGAGTACCAACCGTTACTTATGCGAATGGACGTGTGGAACCGCTTTCGATTTACTCTCGTCGAGAGTTGGTAGTTTGAATTTGGGATAGTACAAGCGATTAATTTCCTTTTTTCCTTCTGTGATTTCGATGAATTGGTCGCATTGAATATTGTCGAACTGCTGCGACGTTTTCGATGTGGGCCAGGAGATTTCCACGGAGTCAATCTTGTCTGCAACTCCAATTCCGATTTGCTGTCGCAATGGATTTCCTCCGAAACTCCCGCCGCTACTGACCCATCGAAAAATAGTTCGCTTCCGTCCGTGATCATCGACGACGACTTTAATTCGTGCGCCGATGGCGGAGCGATTCGTCTTGGTTCCGACTAATTTGATCGTCAACCAATGGTTGCCAAATCCGGGATTTTCGAACAGGGCGTTACTAAATCCGTCGCCAGGGAACGCGCCACCCATAACGATGAAGATATCGTTATCACCATCATTGTCTATGTCGGCAATCGACACTCCGTGGCCTTTTTGTAGATGACTAAGGCCGCCTGCCATAGAGACATCATGAAACCGTTCGCCCGCATGATTCAGGAACGCGCGGTTTGGCAACAATGCGTCGTAGCTGGTATAGCCCGTACCCAAATAGTAGTCAAGAAATCCATCACCATCTATGTCTCCATAGTTAGAGCCCATGGGCAAAGTGACATGTGCAACACCCTTTTCCAATGCAACATTCGAAAATTTTCCATGGCCATCACCTTGATACAGATGATCGACGTCGGCAGAATGCGGCTTGCCAAGAAAGTCCGCAACAAAACTCTCGATACCTTGGTCGAGATCATATCCACCAACATAGATGTCCAACGCACCGTCGTTATTAAAATCCCAAAACCAGACTGGAAAGCTATGCTTGGGTTCGCTGACTTGCAATTCGGTCGCCACGTCAGTGAATGTCCCGTTGCGATTGTTGTGGTACAGTCGATTCTCGCCACCTAAATTAGAAACGTACAGGTCTGCATAACCATCGTTGTCATAGTCCCCCCACGAAACGCCCTTAGAGAATCGCAGATTATCCACACCGGCTTGCTTTGCAACATCGACGAAAGATCGGTGGCCAGTATTTCGGAATAGTTGATTCGGATTGTTTTCATTTCCAATATACAAATCTAAAAAACCGTCATTATCGAAATCTGCCCAATCTGCGGTCTGAGTTTGGTAGTGAACATCGCCTAGTCCAACTTTGAAAGTCACATCACGAAAGGCGCCATGTCCATCATTCTCTAGAAGCGAATTCGCACACAACGTTTCGGGGTCCATCCAGCCCCCCCGCAGCACAAGAATATCCAGGTCACCATCGTTGTCGTAATCGGCATGGCGTAGATTCAGCCCACCATACATCCCTTTGAACCCAGCTTCCTGACTGCGATTGGTGATTGATCCATCTCCATTGTTTCGAAAGTACTTTAGCTCTGCGGACGTGTTCCAATCGGAAGCAAGGACATCCAAGTAGCCGTCGCCGTCGAAATCATCGACTACGGCACCTCCCGCTAAGCCAAACGTGTCGAGGCCAACTGACGCTGCCACATTGGAGAAGTGTGGAAAGGGAACCTCCGACTCGAATCTCGAAGGCTCGATGAGAAATTCTTTGGGGACCGATTTGGGATAGCTACCAAGTGTCATGTGTGCCACATTCAATAACCAACGTGCCGTTAAATGCTCAGGTTCTCGCCCGAGAACTTCGAGTAGATACTCCGTCGCCTGCTTCGAGCCGCTCTGTTGTTTATGTATGCCTTCGCCTTGGATTGGCAGTATGCAACTTTCACCCGTTTGGCAATTCACGCAGTTGTCTGTTTCACCTTTACGCATACTTGCAACAGCCAGTTGAAAATACAACTCCGCCTCGAATTCTTGATACTCCTTTGATTGTAGTGTTCGTTTTAGATCAGAGATCAGCCCTTGAATTTTTTTCAAATCCGCAATCGCCTCGTCGTTCATTCCGAGCCTCAACTCAACCGGTGCTCGTTCCCAAAGGACGGTAACTCGTTCAGGCAGGGTTGATGCACTTTCTAACCTCTGATTGAGTTTTATGAGGTCTGCAGTGCCCAAAAATCTGTTTTCAAACGGAGTCCGATTCTTGACTTCTTCAAGCAATGAAATCATCGCGTCATGAGTGTCGACCACTCGCAATCGCAACCAGAATAAGGCAGCCAGCAAACAACACATTATTGCTATTAGAAACAACAGCTTTCGGCTCAAAGCAAACCTTGTCATCTAGCCCTCGAATAGCGAGAGGCCTGGAAAAAAATCGGATTAGAATGGGGGCAGGACATTCAACATAACATGTTGGCTCATCTTAGAAAATACCCATTACCTCATCGCGTTTTTGCCACGTTCCGTGTTGGTCTCAACAACCGGCTTTGCTGTGCGAATGAATCCAATGTAGGCAACCAAACTTTCGACGTCGCCGTCGAGTGCAGGCGCAAGTGCCGGGTGGGGTGTTCCAGGGATCCCTAGCATGATTCGCTTGTAGATTTCGCTGGGCTCGTCACCTCCATGAAATGCATCGTGGCCGAGGTTGGGTGCTTGTATAGGACGCCCTAAAGAATCAAACAATCGGTTCTTGACTCGATTTGTTTCACCCGGAACTTCATGACAGCCACCGCAGCCTGTCGAGCGAAATACTTCGCGACCTCGTGCAGCCAAGCCCGAAATGTTAGAAAGGTCAGTAATGGCAATTGGCTCGCTGGCCTGGGACCGGACCGCTACCCATTGTGGATCAAGTAAACGGTCAGTGCCTTCGTTGAGCAGTAACTCGTTCGCGTATCTAGCGCGAAGTCCTTCAACTATGAATACTCGCAACACCTCGACCAGCGAAGCAACCTCGGTATCTGAAAATTGCTTAAAAGCTGGCATCGATGTTCCTGGCTGACCACGCCGAATGGATTGCGCAATATCGGCGTCGCTTGCTACACCGTTCTTGGACGAAATGATTCGCATCGGTTCATCGCGAAAACGACGTGGCGGCGGGAATAGATTGCTGCCAGCTCGTCCAAAGCCGTCGCCGGTCGTGCCATGGCAGTTCGCACAATGCGCTTGGTAGAGTTCGTTTCCTGGTGAATTGATAACAGGATCATGGTGCGGCGACAAATTCGAGGGGGACGGTTCGGAAAGCGAAGTGACTGACTTCATTTCACGGACCAACGACTGGTCTCGAGGCAGCATCGCTTGCTTGGCTCTCAAGTCCTGCAATCGCCTGAGTCTTGCGGTCCGATTTGCGGCTAACTCGAACACGGAATGGGAGGTCGCTGAATCGCCATCCAACGCCAGCGCGGTGGCTCCCAAACTTACGCGATCGGTGAGCACACTTCCCGATTCGCCTTGACCCTGTAGTGACTTGGTAAAGGCGGTATCGATCAAAATCTTGAAATCATCGGTTCCGGACAGCTTTGCCGCCTTGAACGCTGCGACGGAATCGCGGTAGTTGCCCAGGTCAAATTCGATGCTCGCCTTCTCAATAACTTCAACGTCGGTTTTCGCAAACGATAAGTCGGATTGCGAAGTCCGAGAATGACCGAGTCGTCGTCGGATTTTAGCAAGTCGAAAATTTACTTCCGTGTTATGCGGAAACTGCGAGGCGAATCGTTCAAGCAGAAGTTCGCTCTGTTGAAATCGGACGTTGGGTGGCCTAGTAAATAGTTCTGATAACGCTAGCCAAGACAATTCATGACGTGGATGCAGTTCGATGGTTTCGATCAACCCGGTTACTGCTTCCTCCTTCAAACCGGATAGGTTGTGATAGACCGCAGTGAGATATTGCAACTGTGCAGAATTGGGTTGCTTTCTACGCCAGTCGTCGATCAACACTTTGGCCACTGGGAGTTTTTCGATTGCGAAGGCCCATTGCACGACTACACTGTAAGCGTCGGATTCGAGAGCCCCCGCACGTTGCAACACCTCCACCATTTGTTGTGGCGGCTCATTGAGTTGCCCCTGTTGGATCTTGTACAATGCAATTGCTAAATCGACAGCGTCCTTTGAATTCGCTTGGCGTTGAGCCTTTTCAATCTGTTCGCGAAACTGCGAGTTTTGCCCAAGTTGGCGATAGCAATTTGCAGCCAAAAGCAACAGATCTGCCGTAAGTGGTTTCTCGCGAATCGCGTCAATGGATGCGATGGTTTGAGATAGATCGCCGTCCAGGTATCCCGTTTTGATCGCGTCGCGGAAATTGCTACGTCCCAAAAACAAAAAAAGACATGTCGTTGTTGCAACAATCGCAGAAATCCAAACGAGCATGCGTTTCAAGAGTTTACCTGGGAATACTCTTTCTTCGAACATGGCAAAACGGATTTTCCAGCTTTCATCACCCAAAACAACCGTACGTACGCTAAGGTTCCTACTTTAACGTGAAAACCTGATGTAAGCTCTAGAACTTGTTAACGAATGCAAAAAAGGCGATCCTCCATGTCATGGCCACCACTCCTGATTCTGATTTCTTTTGCACTGCTATTTTCAGGCTGCAACGGAAAGAGCAAGTCTGGTGATTCCATTCTTCGGCAAGAGTTGGCTCAACGGAGCAATAGCACAGAAGCTTGGAGCGATAAGGAAACGGCCGTACCGATTGGGATCCAAAGATTTTGCGGTGATTGTCATGAACTTCCCAATCCTAACAGCTTTGTTCGTGAAGTATGGTACGACGAAATTCACAAGGGCTTTGAGTTCTACGCTCGCTCAGGCAGAACTGACTTGCAACCACCTGCGCTCGAAGAGGTTCTCAAATTCTATCGCGAGCGATCATCGGCCCAATTTGCATTTCCTGATCCGCCGCCGATAGATTCCGAATGGCTCTCCCGTTTCGAGCAAGAAGGCTTCGATTGGAAGGACGGGACCTATGTTTCGCCCGCCATATCTTCGATTCGGTGGGTGGAGTTTCAGCCGGAAGGAGATCGACGACTCGTGGTAACGGACATGAGGGAGGGGAGCATCAATTTAGTGACACCTGTTGCCAGAAAAACAACTCGGCAGTTGATCGATCGCGTCGGGGTTCCGGCCCGCGTGACACCATGCGATTTAAATGAAGACGGCCGAACCGATCTAGTGGTTGCAGACCTAGGCAGTTTTAATCCCTACGATCATGCATTAGGAAGAGTCGTATGGCTAAAACGCGATTCTAAGACACATGATTTTCAGTCGATCACCATTGCTGAAAAGCTGGGACGCGTGGCGGATGTATCCGTCTCTGATTTTTCAGGCGATGGAAAGCCCGATTTGGTTATTGCAGAATTTGGCCACCGTCAAACAGGCAGTATTCGCATGCTGACGAATCAAATAGACGAAAATGCCGTTCACTTCGTTCAAAATGTAATCGACATCCGTCCTGGCGTGATCCAGGTATTGGCGAATGACTGGAACCGTGACGGGGCCATGGACTTTGCCGCCGTTGTAAGCCAAGAATTCGAGTGTGTAGAACTGTTTGTCAAACAAGGACGCAGATTCGATCGGCATCGCGCTGCGACCGGTGGCGATTTGACTTTCGGTTCGGTCGGAATTGAACTTGCCGATCTCGATCGCGATGGGGATCAAGATATCCTATACGTGAACGGGGATACTTTTGACAACAACTTTGCCAATCGTTCTCATGGTCTCCAGTGGCTTGAAAATGCTGGAAACCTAGAGTTTCGCCTGCATCGATTGCTTGATCTTCCAGGTGCCTATCGAGCGGTAGCAGCGGACTTGGATGGTGATACGGATCTGGATATCCTGGTCGTGGCGAATCTACCAACAATTGTCTATCCGACTTCACTGAATGCCCAATCTCCAGCTTCGATTGTTTTGCTAGAACAATTGCCGAACCTTCAGTTCCAGATTCACGTTTTGGAAAGGGGCACACCGAGATACCCAGCGTTGGAAGCAGGTGATTTCAACGCGGACGGCAAAATGGATTTTGCGGTAGGAGTTCAACTTTTTGACACCGATCCACCCAACAGTCCTGCCTCCAAATTACCGCGATTGACCCTTTGGTGGCAAAAACAGGGTTAGCACGACGCGCAAGCTAGTGATTTTTGAACGTAATTCACTAGCTTGCGCGTCGTGCTAAGGAACACGGCTCATTCGCTTCAAAGCCGCTGCCGCTTCGACATTTTGATTATCTAGTCCAACTGCGGCTTGGTACCAATTCCGGGCCAGTCTGAGCCTACCGAGCAGTTCTGCGAGGCGTCCAATTTCAACCCTTAGGGCAGCGTCTTTCGGGCGTTGGATCGCCTCTTGATTCAGGTCTGCGAATTTTAGAAACGTATCCTTGAGTTCAGTCGCCTTTCGGATCTCACTTTCGCCGCGATCATTGTCGCCAGATCCGACGAGGGCTCTTCCAAACAACAAACGCGGTTCATGATCGAAAGGTAGCGATTGTGTCAATCGCTCAAGAAGTGGTATGGCAGCATTCCAGTTTCGTTGTACCAAAAGAATGCGACCCGCGATTAAGCCTGTGGCTCGATCCGTGGGTAACTGGTCCAGAACGGATTGCGCTAACTTCAGAGCTTCCGGATTATTTCCCGTAAATTCTTCGATGGCGCTTCGAATCGCCAGTACCCCAGGCGATTCCACGCAGTTCTGAAGAGTGATTCGAGCTTCGTCCAATTCACGAAGCGCGACAAGGCATTCCGCTAAATTGATTCGAACGAGCAACTGCACATCTTGCTTCAAAGTTCGCGTTTGCAAATTGCGATAGTCGCGAATTGCTTCGAAATATTGTTCGTATTCCTTAAAGATTTTGGCCGATAGCAACAACGAGTTCACATCGACAGGATCCAGTTCCGCCGCTTTGCGCAAATGGTTAGTCGCTAAGCGCATAGCTCCAGTGTCGTAGTAAATTGCGCCCAACCATAAATTGGCTCGTACGTGCTGCGGATTCAATTCAAGGGCGTTTTGGAATGCGTCCAAGGCCTCATTCAATCGGTTCTGTCGCTGAAAAACTTCTCCCGCGATCACATAGGCCTCGCATTGCATTACTGGCACAGCAGAGATTTCTTCGGCGATTCCTAAAGCCTCTTCGAATTTCCCTTGTTTTGCCAGCACCAGTCCTCGAATGGCAGAGGACAACACGTTGTACTGGGGATCCATTGCCAGTTCGATACCGATTCGTTCTGCCTCAGAAAAATCACCGCGGTCAATCGCAGCCGAGGCAAGTCGAAATTGTTTGCCTTGTGGAACTTGGTCAATTGGATGAATGCCATCGGTCGTTGCGGAGACAGATGCTTCCATGTTCTGAGCTGGACTGGCGGCAATCTCAGAAATTTTCGCTTTGGCTGTCTCAGCAAGTTGGTCTATCGCGGGTTTCCTATCTCGGCAGCCTGCATGGGCCAACCAGCAGAGCGCCAGAATGACAGGACGCAAAAACTTGCCCATAAAAATTCCTAGTTGAGGCCGTCAAACAGTTCGATCAAGTCAAAATCACGCAGTCAAGTTTGACTTTGCTCGTTTTCCCATAAAAATAACCACGATCAAAGCAAATAGGGTGAGGCCAACAAACCAAAGCGCGGTCATGTCTGTGGGAGCTGGAGGAAAGGTACTGGTGTGGCCTTGCACAATATATGCGCCGGATACCGGTACCAAGATGCCGGTTAGTATGCCCGCAAGCGGGACCGAAAAAGCCTTTGCTCGTTCCGAAGGATCAGCCTGAAATCGAAGTTGAACAGCATAGGGTATTAACAGGAGAACACTCAGAATGGTAAATATGACAATATCACAGAAAAGAGGTCTCGCTTGCTCAGAAATAAATGGAATTGGATTATCCAAATCTAAATAACGCTTAGTTAAAAGTCCTAAGGCTCCAGTAGTCAAACCAACAATGACTCCGCAAGCAAGTGTAATGACAGCGGCTCCCCAGCCATTGCGTGCGTCTCCGAGCATGAAAAATCCGATGAGGCCTAAGGTCGATCCAGCTAATCCGAACTTCAGTAGAGTGTTATTCCACATGTTTTGGTTGTTTACTGCGGCCAGTTTATCCTGATCTGCTTTTGGACTGAGCGCGCCGACATTGGCGAGTTCATCCGGAATTCTCCAAACCTTGGGAGGAAATGTGAAAGCCATCCATGCAATCATGCCAGTTGAGATTACGGCGACTATCCAACGGCCTCGGGAGATAGACGCATGGGGCGTGTTTACTGTGGCCAAACTGCTACCATCGGCAGCCATATCGCTTTTTGAATTTGACATGATGGGATCCTTACAACTGACGTATCGGGAGTCAAAAATCGGTGGGAAAAAGGCCGCGATGGTGACGGGCAGAAGCAATCCTGACTGTCGTTTGAGCGGGAAGAATGAGGCTCCAGTGTAACAGAAATGGTCGGTAATGCGACAGAATCAAGACGAGCAAAGTCGATTTCCCGGCGCGGTGCATACCATTCCACAACAAGGCTGTCGTACCGAATGTCGCAACTAGGTTATTGGCTGTTCTATGTCAACAATCATCTATTCGGGTAGAAACGTCGGTCGTTTGTCCTGTTGCTTCAGAAGTTCATTGAGTCTTTCGAACCGCAAGCCGCCCTGTTTGGCCTCCAGGAGAATTGGACCTGCTCGTTCGGCCGGTGGTGGCGAAGCGGTCGTGGCCCAGGTTGTTACGATCTGCCGTTTCATTGACTCGCGAGTCGAGGGCGGACCGATATAGTCGTATGCTTCTTCCTTCCAAGCAGGAAATCGCTTCATGGTACGGGCTGCCACGTAGCGAACAGCCGAATAGTCGTCCGTCAATAGTTGAGCCACAAATGGAAGCTGCCAATCTTTTCCCGAAGGTTCCAGCGCAGGTGGCCAACTCATGTGCCAAGCAGTAACAGCTCGCTGAACTGCATCACCCCGCAAAAGCCAAAGTAAAGAACCTGCCACTTCGCGTTCATCTTGTGCTAACGTCGGGATCGGCTGCCCATACCAATCCAACAGCTTCTCTGCCGACCATTCAAGCGTACGATCAAGATGACATAGATTACATGCATTCGGTTGATCGGAATTCGAAAGGCTCATTACCCGCGGAACTTGAATGCGATGGCTGCGGATTGCTTTCAATAGTCCAAAGGTTGTATGCGGCATATGGCAGTTGTAACAAAGGCTACCGCTTGAGCCGGAAGCATGATGCGTATGCGCCTCAATCCGATTTTCGAAATCGGTATGGCATTGGATGCAAGCTAGGTTGTTTTCCATTCCCTTTGCCAATTGATCATCAGGCTGACTAGAGTGCAACGAGTGGCAAGAAATGCAAGAAATCTCACCTCGCTGGTAGCAGGGTGAATCCACGAGCGACGAGTATTCCCGACCCGACACGCGACAAGTTCCATCGCTCCAATAGGGACGCTCTCCTTCGTCCGTCCGAGATTTCACTTCGGCGTGCGTAATCATATGGTGTGTTTTGCTAAGTTCACCCCCGGCCCGATATGCATAACCGGTTTTGCTAAATGCTTCCATGTCAGGAGGCTTAAAGTATGCATGGCATTGACCACAAATTTCCGCCGACACGCGATGATCACTTTTCGCCGGGTTGACTACCGGATCCTTGCTGGTAAGTCGCTCGATGCCAGGTGTATGAAAGTCTAGATGTTTTTGACCTGGGCCATGGCAGGCCTCACACGATATACCTAGTTCGGCCACTTCGGTGGACACTTTGATATTTACTAAATCAAAATTGGGAGCTCCAGCCACCGAATGACAGACAATACAGTTATCATTCCAAACTGCGAAATGACGGCCGGCATCCTCCGGTGCAAGAAAAATATCTTCCCTAGGCACCCACCGCCGATCTGCAATCAAATACACCCAAGGTACCTGGCGAAGCATGTTTTGGACGCGGCTGGATACCCAATAGCCTTGCTGATGATGCGAACCTGTCGTCATCACAACTCGCAGCTTGACGGCAGGCGGTCGAGACCTTTCGATATCGACCCCGTTGGCAATCGCTCCCGCCTCCCAGTCCGGGTCAACCATGGTGACGTAGAACGCATCAGCTTCGCGAGTGAACAAGTAGTCACGCCCTCGCGATGACAATCGGACGCGATCGAAGGGCGCAACCACCGTTTCCGGTGTTGCGACTTGAGTCATAGTGCGATGATACGAACCATGCCAACTGTCAAATTGCTCGCGATGGCAGTCTCTGCATGCCGTGGAGCCAGTAAATCCACCGTGAGCGACTTGATGCGGAAGTGCTTCTTGTATCAAAACACGCTTTGCTTCATGCCGTTCGCCATTTCCATTCTGCTGCTTCAACGGCTCCAACTGGTTCGGACGCGGCAATTCATGGGTCAAGTAAACTTGGCCAGCGACCACCGCGACTGCAATTGCAATCAAAACAATGCCAAGTAATCCAAATCGATTCACAATGCTCCCCGCTTGCCTCAACGCCATACTTCTTTTCTGCGATAACGTCGTTGTCAGTTTCGCGACGCCTCGGCACACCATTTATAGTATCATAACCCAACCAAAAATACGACTCTGTTATCCTGTATCGAAGTCGCTTCGTATTGCGAATAAATGCTGGTAGTCACCAAACAAAGTGGGTTTGGTGGAAAAAGGAACTTCGCTCGCGAAAATTTAAACTACCAATCTGTTCAGGTTTCCATACCGTGGCATCATAAAGCAATATCGCGATGGTTCTAGAAACTCCTTGGAGCAATTCTATTCCGGTCATGGTAGACTGTATGTGGAGCTTCCTACGTTGGCTTGCTTGATCGGTACTTTGACAGACAAACTAAGAATTAAAAAATGTTTTCAATTTTGTTTCTAAAGAAGAGCTGGACAAAGTATCTGATTCTACTGGTCTCAATGCTTTTGATTGATTCTGCCGAGCTTCGTGGCGCGGGATTGTCGATCATCGAGCCGCTCGACTATCAAGTTTTTCAGCGGCGATCGCAGGCAAAAGGGG
>CAMDKL010000146.1 GCA_945900945.1 Pirellula staleyi DSM 6068 | reverse complement strand
CTCGTACCACTCGCAGCCACGCCAGTCGATGATTTGACTGCAGCCAAGTCGACACCTCCCGATGTCGCTCCAGCAACGCACATTGCGGAGTTGTTCGAGGTGCGAACCATCAACTCAGGACTCAAGGAATTAGCTGCATTTGGTTTTTCAATCGAAGACCTAATTCCTAAAGATAGAACCGGAGCAACAGACTCACGGTTCTATCTTTATCGCGACGAAACCGCGATTGGATTGGAAGATCTTCGGGGTCTGCTACCCGGTATTCGGGAATCAGGACGTCGCGGGCTTTCGGTCACTCGCTTTAAGGGACTGGGTGAAATGAATGCGGAAGAGCTTCGCGAAACCACGCTTGACCCGTCGAATCGCACCGTCGTCAGAGTGCAATTGACGGACGCTGCCGCAGCCGACGAAATGTTCCGTGTTCTCATGGGAGACAAAGTCGAACCGCGCCGCGAGTTTATCGAAAAACATGCGCTCGACGTTCGAAACTTGGACGTATAAGAAAGCCACCCAACATGACGACTAATCGCACAAGCACTGTATCAAGACAAACAGCCGAGACGAAGATCGATTTAATACTATCCCTGGACGGTACCGGACAAAACAACATTAATTCAGGTGTGGGTTTTCTAGACCATATGCTTGTTTTGCTCGCGAGACACGCGTTGATTGACCTCGACGTACACGCCCTGGGCGACTTGCAAGTCGACGCGCATCATACAACCGAGGACATTGGTATTTGCCTTGGTCAAGCCATGAGCCAATGCTTGGGCGCCAAACATGGCATTCGTCGTTATGGCCATATGGTTTTGCCGATGGAAGAAACGTTGGTAACCAGCGCAGTGGATTTTAGCGGTCGTCCATTTTTGGTTTTTCAAGCGGAAATGCCGTCGCCGAAAATCGGAGATTTCGACAGCGAGTTAATCGAAGATTTTTGGCAAGGCTTTGCATCGAATGCCATGTGCAATTTACATATCTTGATGCACTATGGTCGAAACACGCATCACGTTGCCGAAGCGATTTTCAAAGCGACAGCCCGCGCGATCCGTATCGCATGCGAAATAGATCCACGCCAAACGGGTGTTCCAAGTTCAAAGGGTGTGCTTTGAAATCGCAAGAGACCCTCGTCCCCAAGCTCTAGCTTTCGAACGAGTACCGAGTAGAACGAGTGGGCGAGCAGAACGACCATCACTCGGAATTGCTCTCGAGCATTCGCGATTGCCAGAATTGATTCGTTCGATGGATCCACGGTTCGTAGCGTTCCAATAGGTCTGGCGATTTCGCCAAGCTATCCAAAGCCGCTTTCTGCCACTGCTGAAAAAAGGCAACTGCCTTGCGTGAAACTCGCGGCTTGCCATCGAAGACAAAATAGAACGGGGCTGTGGTTGCAAAGCGATAGCCCTTAGCATGTTCGGTTACGATTCGAATGACCAACCAGCCGGATTGATCGATCTCTATAGGCGGAAACTCACCGCGTTTGTAATGCTCTTCGAGCTTAGCGCTGTAGATCGTGTCGCCGTTGAAAACGACATCCAAGTAGTCAACTGGGTCGCGAACCGCCAGCGAGACAGCGATGTCCAGCGAAATGCTTTGCGATCGGTCACTTGTCTGAACGCTACCCGGTGGCAAACCATTGGCGCTTGCTCGTAGCAATGGCCCGTTCGTTATAAATGTTTGGCCTTGCTCAATGGCCCGCCACCACGACGATTCATTGGGCTGATTTTCAGAATAGACATAGACACGGTTGTAGCCAACTTGGGTCTCGTTGCCACAGAATCCGCTGCCAGCAGTGGGAGTGATGCGAAGACCCGATTCAAGCATCTGCCAATAGAGAAACTCGCTAAGTTTCCCGACGCCACGAGCGTCTTTGAATCGAATTTCGTCATCGGAGTCTATCGGTGCAAACACTTCGCTTGGAGTTTTTTCCTTTCCCTGTGTTAACAGTACTTTACCTAGAATGCCGTTTACCGATTGTTTAGGGATCATAAGACGATCATCTCCACCAGGTCGATTGTACGACGATAGGATCTGAACAGAGCGAATGGTATCGCTGGCCAACAATAGTGGAACGTCACGTGACCAAGGGCGAACCAATTCTGCGGTCACGGTATTGTTGCCTTTTACTTCATCGAGCAGCTTGAGGGATTCGGGGCCGTCGGACTTTCGGCCTGCCGATCTCCAGCCGTGCAACAGGACTGCACCGTGCTCCCATTCCAAATACCGACTCAATGTGCCAAGACGAAGTCCAACCGGATCTGTGGCTTTCGATTGGATCGGATGGAGTTCGTTTGTATTCACGGTCGAGACAGCGAGATCTACCGCGTCGGCCATTTGCCATCGACTTAGTTCGTTGTACGCGAGGCTTGACAAGTGATCGCCACTGTACCAATGTTCCATGTGCATGTTGATCGAACGAGGGATCTCCACGAAGACCGAATCCCTGGCTCGGGGCTCGATCGTGAAACCGGCGTGGATTTCGCTAAACTCAGGTCCTCGCATGACAATAAATTCGAATTCACCGTTGGGTGGCGATAGGGGGAATTTTTTCTCAGCCAACCATTGGTCGCCCGCGAAAAGAAGTTTTCTGGGCCTAGATAGTTTTTTTGCAGATTTGGTGAATGCGATTCGTGCCGAGACCGGTTCGCCGCTTTCTTTGTCAGCAAACTCCAGCTCTATCGCACCTTGACCGACACAGAGAGTTGGAGAAAGCGAGTGTGACATGCAAATTGCAGTGCCGAAAAGGATTTCTGAGAGCAGATTCTTCGTTTTGAGCATAGATCAACTCGCTTTGGGTTTGCTCTGGGGAATCCGGTGAAATGCAGCTAAAATAGTGCATCGGCTAACGGCACCCCTTCACAAGTGCTTTGGCCCACAAGTGTGTACAACGCATGGAAACCACAATGGCTAACGATTATTACAAGGTTTTGGCGGTCGAAAGGACGGCCACAACCGAAGAGCTTTCTAAGGCATACCGAAAGCTAGCTCGCAAATTCCATCCGGACCTCAATCAAGAGGACAAGAACGCAAAAAAGCGTTTCCAGGAGGTTCAACAGGCCTACGATTGCCTAAACGAGCCTGAAAAACGCAAACTGTACGACCAATTTGGAGCCGACTACGAAAAATTCGGAGGCAAAAATCCCTTTGAGGGCCATCCACAGCGCGGTGGAAATGCCGGAGGAGCGGGTTTTGATTTTGGCGATATTTTCGAACGGGGGGGTGCTGGTGCCGTGGATCTCGGCGACATTTTCGGCCAGTTTGGTGGCGGCGGGCAAAGTCGAACGCGGCGAGCTCCACAGCCTCGCGGGGCGGACATCGCTGCGGAAATTGCGGTTCCCCTGCATACCATTATTCTCGGTGGAGAGACTCGTATCCAACTGGAACACGACGGAAAACTAAATTCGATTTCCGTAAAGATCCCGCCTGGAATCGAGCCTGGCAAAAAAATTCGGTTGCGAGGCCAAGGCCAGCCAAGTGCGACTGGTAAACCCGGCGATTTGATACTCAAGGTCAATTTGGAGCCCCATCCATTCTTCAAAATCGTGGGCCATAATCTCGAGCTTCGTTTGCCTATTTCGATACCGGAAGCAATCCAAGGAGCCCGTATTGATGTTCCTACACCAGCCGGTACCGTTACATTAACAATTCCGCCGATGAGCAGTAGCGGTAAAAAGCTTCGCATCAAGGGGCAGGGTCTCAAGGGCACCGGCGGCGTTGTTGGTGATATGACCGTCGAACTGATGATCCGATTGCCGGAACAGATTCCTGCCGCGAGTACCGAGGGCATCGATCAATTGGCCGCAGCCTATGCCAAACCCATTCGGGATGGCGTTCAACTCTAGAGTCTTAGGCGATGACAGGGATAGATTTAAATGAACGATTCAGTTTCGATTCGGTATGGCAAGGGTGAGTTGCATATTCGGCTACCCAAGGGTTGCGAGCCAACCATCATTCGCAAGCCCGATATGCCTATTTTGGTGGATTCGCACGCCGCAATTCGTGATGCACTCCTGAATCCTGTCGGTGCTCCGTCCATTGGCGAGCTATCGAAAGGTGTGCAGCGCGCTTGCATCGTGATATGCGACATTACCAGACCCGTCCCGAACGGAATGATCCTCAAGGGGCTTATAGAACAACTCCGTGACAACGGGGTTCCGTTGGATCGCATTACCATCCTCATTGCAACAGGACTGCATCGACCCAATCTGGGCAGAGAGATGCGGGAGGTCATTGGTGACGATTGGGTATTTAATAATGTTCGCATCGAAAACCACTTTGCAAGAGACCGCCAATGGATGGTGGACTTGGGGCATACTCCCACCGATGGAATCCCAGTAATTCTGAATCGACATCTTGTGGATGCCGATTTGAGGATCGCCGTCGGACTTGTCGAGCCACACTTAATGGCTGGTTATTCTGGTGGGCGCAAGGTTATCGCTCCCGGTGTCGCGGGTGAAGAGACCATTAGAACGTTTCACAACCATCGCTTCATGGCCGACCCGCTCGCTTGCAATGGCAACCTAACAAACAATCCATTGCACCGAGGCCAGCTTGAAATTCTTAAGCTACTTGGGAAAGCATATGCCATCAACACGGTCATCGACGAAGCGAGGCGAATGAGCTTTGTCAATTTTGGCGATTGCGAAAAGAGCCATCTCGAGAGTGTCGCCTTTGTGAAACGCTACGCAGAAGTGCCATTGGATAGGCAGTTCAACACGCTATTAACGAGTGCTGCCGGCTACCCACTTGACAAAACCTATTACCAAACCGTGAAGGGGATGGTAGCTCCGATTCAAATACTAGCAGACGGCGGACGCATGATTATCGCGAGCGCTTGTGAGGAGGGACTCGGCTCGCACGAGTACCGACTGTCCCAGTCCCACTTGCTCGCGTTAGGTCGACAAGGCTTTTTGGACCGAATTCGACCCATGCCGTTAGCGGACGTCGACGCTTGGCAAACACATATGTTGCTCCGAACTTTAGCCGTGGGAAACGTTTCACTTTTTAGCGATGGGCTCAAGGGTAACGACCGGGAGCTAACTGGCGTGCAAATGATTGAATCGATTGAAGATGCAATTGCGACCAGTATTTCGCAAACAGGCGACAAGGCCATCGCAATTATCCCTGAAGGCCCCTACGTAATTCCGACTTATACAAAAAGTAAATGACGAGTTCGGGTGCAATGCCGTCCACTTTTTCCCAACAATCGTTTTGCAATTCACGTTAAACAACTTCGCGAGCGTTACAGTTTGACCCAGGAGGCACCTCAGTTATTTATGGATCACGCAGCACACAACAAAATCGTCTCGTTCATTTGGGGCATTGCCGACGATGTCCTCCGCGACCTGTTCGTTCGGGGAAAGTACCGCGATGTAATTCTACCGATGTTTGTACTACGCCGACTCGACGCCGTCTTGGAACCAACCCAAAAACTAGTGCTCGAAACGAACGAAAGAGATGCTTGACAAGGCTGGCATCACCGAACAGCGTGCCGCACTCTGTGGAGCCGCAGGTCATGCATTTTATAATACTTCGAAGTTTACGCTCCGTGATCTCAAGGCTCGTGCAAACCAACAGCAACTCAGAGCTGACTTCGAAGCATATCTCGATGGCTTCTCATCGAACGTGCAAGACATCCTCACCAACTTCGAGTTTCGTAACATCATCCCGAGGCTCTCAAAAGCCGATGCCCTCGGCACGATGATCGCCAAGTTCCTTGACCCCGAGATCAACCTCAGTCCAAACCCAGTGCTCAATGGTGACGGCGAGAACGCTGAGCATGTTGTGGGCGGTGCTGAATGGTCGACGCTATCACACGATGCATTTCCAGCGATGGTATTTGACTTCGAACTCACCAATCCACCTTATGGCAAGAGCTGGAAAATGGACCTCGAAGCCATGGGGGGCAAGGATGGCATGCGCGATCCTCGCTTCAAAGTCACCCACAAAGGCGAAGAGCTGAATTTCGTCACTCGCTCCAGCGACGGACAGCTTCTCTTCTTGGCCAATATGGTCAGCAAGATGAACAGCAAAACCAAGCTAGGGAGCCGCATCGCCGAGGTCCACAACGGATCATCGCTATTCACGGGCGACGCTGGCCAGGGCGAAAGCAACATCCGTCGCTGGATCATTGAGAACGACTGGCTCGAAGCCATCATCGCCCTACCGCTCAACATGTTTGATAACACCGGCATCGCGACCTACATTTGGGTTCTATCCAACAAGAAGACAAAACCGCGACGAGCCAAGGTCCAACTGATCGATGCCACACAATGGTTCAAACCGCTTCGAAAGAATTTGGGCAAAAAAAACTGCGAGCTCTCGCCCGAAGACATCCAGCGGATTTGCGATACGTTCATGGCCTTTCAAGGGACCGAGCAATCGAAAATCTTCGCCAACGAAGCGTTCGGCTACCAACGCGAAGTTGCATTGCCAATCACTTACCGAGGAAAGGTGCTTCAAACCAGCTATCGGGCCGATTTCCTTTGCTACGGCGAAATTTTGGTCAAACTGAAAGCACTCCAGAAACTCTCAGGAACGGAAGAGTCGCAAGTCATCAACTACCTGAAGGCGTCCAGACTTGAAAAATCGCTACTCATCAATTTCGGCGCACCATCATTGGAGTACAAACGTCTGATTTTAACTCTGCGGAAATCTGCGCAATCTGTGGATGATGAAGTGGAGTATCCGCAGATTACGCAGAAAAACGCAGATTTAAGAAAAGAAGCTCAGCCATGATCGAGGGACTCAAGCCGTATGCGGAATACAAGGAGTCGGGGCTGCCTTGGCTTTCAAAGATTCCTAGCAATTGGCAAACCGTTCGCAACGGCAGTCTGTTTTCGCAAAGAAATGAGACGAATTATCCACATCTACCGATACGCGAAGTGTCGCTACGAACCGGTGTTCGTGTCCGCAATTTTGAAACGTCTAATCGCAAGCAGTTAATGTCTGATTTTTCGAAGTACAAGCGCGCAATGTCGGGAGACATTGCATATAACATGATGCGGATGTGGCAAGGGGCAGTTGGGGTCGTACCGGTCGATGGACTCGTTAGTCCGGCCTATGTTGTTGCACGTCCATTTCCAAATACAAACGTCCATTACTTCCGAACGCAATTCAGGATGGACCTATATCTCGGTGAGATCGACGGCTTCATCCGCGCCAAGCGAAAGCTGATTGGTCTGCTGAACGAGCAGAAGCAGGCCATCATCCACCACGCCGTCACCCGCGGCCTCGACCCCAACGTCCCCCTCAAACCCTCCAACATCCCTTGGCTCGGCGACATCCCGAAACATTGGGAGATGAGAAGGTTGCGACATGCATGCGAAATGCGATTGAGCAATGTGGATAAACATACAATACCGGGAGAAACTCCGGTGTGGTTGACTGGATTTGGAAAGGTAACCCCACTGCGGCAGCAACAGTTGAATGGGTTGTCAGACGCCCGAGGCTCCATTTCGCCTCTGCTTTCACTGGTTGAGAAAATAAACCACGAAGACTGGAAGTACCTTTTCTTTCTTTCTTTGTGTCTTTGTGGTCAAAATCCCAGTCCATGCACCTGGAACCGGTTACGGGTCAAAGGTTAAGAAGGATATCCTGCGTTTTATGGTACAATCGAAGTAGGCTTTCTACCCAGCTAAAGTCAACTGCCTGCGGGTTGTCAATTTGCTTTAGTGTCGCCGCTAGAAACTACCCAAACGGATCGAGGAATGGCTTGAAAGCCGTAGACGCTAGAAAACAGGACGAGACGTTAGACGCTGATAGCCCATTGGCAATTCATGCAAGGCCGGAATTACAAGATGTTGGCGGCAATCGTTTCGATATGGAGCTGTTCGAAGGGGACAGCGGCTCCAGTCATAGTAGCAATCAGTTGGTTCAGACCCGACTCAAAGCTGCCGCTCTCTCCCTCGGCTTCGGCTTTGCCATCTTCGCAATTTGGACGTGCATAAGAGAACTCACGAGCGCCAGTTTGCACCTGGGCTTTGGATTTTTATCTGTCGAATTGTTTTCTACTGCATCGTTGATTGGAATTGGATTTTGGTTGGCTCGCACACCGAATGCTTCGGCTGCGTGTTTGCGTTGGTGCGAGTTGATGATCTTTGGAATCCCCACCATCTTTTTCTCTGTTTTGCATTACCTTGAGATCGTCTTCATGGCGAGAACCTTTGACCTCATTCCGCAGATGCCAATGGCAGGATGGCTCCTGTTAGTTTTTTCGTATGCGATTTTTGTTCCGAGGTCCTGGCGTTTAGTATTAGGTGTAGTCATCACCATCAGTTTGTTTCCGATTTTCGCGACAGGGCTGGCGTTTTTCAATCACCAAAACGTCCGAGATATGCTCTTCTTCGATCCCTCGAGTGTGGTTGAAATGGTATTGGCATTGGCTGCGACCGTTTTCGCTTCGGTCTCCGGTGTGCATATGATCACCTATCTACGAACGAAGGCGGACGAAGCCAAAGAACTCGGACGCTACCGATTGAAAGAAAAGATTGGTTCAGGTGGCATGGGTGATGTCTACTTGGCAGAGCACCGATTGATGAAGAGACCTTGTGCTATCAAAGTGATTCGTTCGGAAAAAGCTAGCGACCCACGAGCGGTCGCGAGATTCGAACGCGAGGTAAAGGCAACCTCTCGCCTCAACCATTGGAATAGTATCTCTATTTTCGACTACGGTCGTACTTCCGATGGAACTTTCTTTTATGTGATGGAATATGTAACTGGACTGAGTCTGCAGGAATTGGTTCTTCGCAAAGGCCCGCTCGCACCTGCGAGAGCCGTTTATCTACTCAAACAAGTTTGCAGCGCATTGATCGAAGCCCATTCGATGCAGCTTGTTCACCGCGACATCAAGCCCGCAAACCTCATGGTGACCGAGTTAGGCGGCGCCTTCGATATCGTCAAGCTCCTTGATTTTGGATTGGCGAAGCCCATTTCTGATATGTTGGTCGAAGGGGGAAATTCAGAACTAACCGTAGCTGGTGCACTGACTGGCTCACCTCTTTATATGTCTCCTGAACAAGCCATGGGGGATGTTCAAGCGGACCAGCGGTCCGATATTTACGCAGTTGGCGGGGTTGCTTTTTACATGTTAACCGGTCGCCCCACTTTCGAAAGTGCTGCAACACTCAGGATATTGCTTTCGCATTTGCACGAGCAGGCGGTTGCGCCATCGACTGTTCGCAAGAAAGGTCACTGGCCGTCGATTACCCCTGACTTGGATGCTATCGTTCTCAAGTGCTTAGCGAAATCTCCAGCTGATAGATTTCAGTCCGCGAGGGAGTTGTTGGATGCACTCAATTCGCTTGCCGAATCGAATGAATGGAATGAGCGATTGGCAGAACAATGGTGGACAAGTAATTGCGCACATTATCAATCTGAGAACGGATAGCTCAATGGACGCGGACCAGTCGCGAATCGAAGCCGACTTGAGAGGCGTGTTGGATGGCGAAGTTTACTGCCATCCGTTGCGAACCCAATTGTATGCCAGCGACGCTAGCATTTACGAGATTGCCCCAATCGCAGTCGTTCGACCGCGGCATGCTGACGACGTAGCGCAATGTGTGAAGTACGCAGCCGAGAACTCGTTGCCATTGTTTCCTCGCGGGGGTGGAACAGGATTGGCGGGGCAATCGCTCGGTCCAGGCATCATTCTCGACTTCTCCCGATTCATGCGCCGAATGATCCAGGTCGACACTTCAAAACTGGTTGCTCGAGTTCAGCCTGGTTTGGCACTGGCGGACATGAATCGAGTTTTGGCAAAAGATCGGCTCATGTTTGGACCCGATCCACCCACACGAGCCGTTACCACGATTGGTAGCGTTTTGGCTATCGACACGTTAGGAAGCCACTTCTTGCGATATGGAACAGCGGGGGCGACTTTGCTTTCGGCTCAGTGTGTTTTGGCGGATGGCGATCAAGTTTTGTTAGAGCGAACGCCTTGGCGTACTCCAACCTCGGAAAGCGCCAAGCTAAACAATCTAGTGTCAGAGATCGGGCAACTGCTATGGACCAATCGGGCTATCACTAAGTCGCCACCATGGCGAGGAGTTGCACGCGGATGTGGCTACCGCTTGGAGTCAGTCTTTGACCACGATCATGTCGATATGGCTCGTTTGCAGTCGGGGGCTGAGGGAACACTGTCCATTTTGACCGAAGCGACAGTGAAGCTCGAAGCGATGCCGGGTGCTCGCGGTGTTGTACTGATATTCTTTGAAAAACTGGAGCTCGCAGCCCGTGCCGCCCTCGAGGCGCGCCGGGACAATGTAGCAGCGTGTGATTTGATGGACCGTCGTCTCATCGAAATCGCGAGAGAATTAGATCCGCGTTATGAAGCGATGTTGCCAAGAGGAGCAGAAGCGCTGCTGTTGATTGAACAACAAGGGGCCGATGTCCCAGAGGTCCGAAGTCGTTTGGGGGCTCTCATTCAACGAATTGTTCGCCGGGCTCCATCGACTCAACATAGTCGTATCATTGTCGATGACGCCGAACGGGACTTCATCTGGAAACTGAGTCGACGGGTTATCCCTCGATTGTATCGGCTTCGAGGGTCATCGCGACCGCTTCCGTTTGTAGAAGATATCTCGATTCCGCCCGATCGGTTGCCCGAGTTTTTGGTCGAGATGCAGAATATTCTCAAGGCAGATCGAGTCACAGGTACGCTATTCGCGCACGCTGCCCACGGCCATTTGCATTTACGTCCGTTCTTGGATCCACACGACCCGGAAGACGTTTTAAAAATGCAGCGAATCGCGGATCGTATTTTCGAAAAGGTTATCGAGTATCGCGGAGTTATTTCTGGAGAACATGCGGTTGGACTCAGCCGCAGTTCCTTCATGAGGCAACAACTAGGCGAACTCTATCCTATTTGCCGGCGTATCAAAGAACTGTTTGATCCAACAGGAATTCTAAACCCAGGTAAATTGGTTACTGACGCTGCGCAAAAGACGACCGATAACCTGCGACCTCCTTCGAACCATTTGTCCGAAGCGGTCGCTACCGGCGGCGTAGCGATCGCCAGCAAGACCTTTTTGCCAATTCTGGCATGGTCCGCGAACGAGTCATTGGAAGCTACCGCAAACGCTTGCAATGGATGCGGACGATGTCGGTCCAACGCACCCACAGAACGCATGTGTCCAATGTTCCGATCGACACGCGGAGAAGAGGCGTCACCGAGAGCCAAGGCCAATTTGATTCGCGGTCTTCTGTCCGGAAAAATCCCGATCCATCTCGCCGAAAGTGACGAGATGAAGGCGATAGCAGACCTTTGTTTTCATTGCCATCAATGCAAAATTGATTGCCCAGCGTCCGTGGACATCCCGAAGCTGATGGTCGAAATCAAAGCTCAATATACGGCAACCAATGGATTGCGTCTGAACGATCGACTCTTGTCTCGCCTCGATGCGCTAACCGCACTCGCTAGCCAGATTCCAATGGTAGCCAATTGGGGATTGAAAAATCGTTACTCCCGTTGGCTACTGGAGAAAACGACTGGAATCGCACAGGGTCGTCGGTTACCCGCAATCGCTAAACAGCCCTTTATGCGTTGGGCAGCCAAGAATCGATTGACACGTCCCAATCGTGGAGCTGGCCGAAAGGTGCTTTATTTGGTAGATCACTACGCTAACTGGAACAACCCTCTCGTTGGCATCGCTCTGGTCGAGGTGCTCCAGCATCAAAACGTCGAAGTCTACGTTCCCGCATGGCAGTCCGTCACGTTTATGACGAAGATCGTCATGGGGGATATAGAAAAAGTGCGGCGCATGATTGCTCCTCAAATTCGTCAGTTAGCTGAGGCAGTTCGACAGGGCTACCAGATTGTCACGACCGAACCCACAGCGGCTCTCTGTTTAAAATGCGAATATGTTCAAATCCTAGATAATGAGGATGCAAAACTCGTTGCCGCAAACACTTGGGACGCCGGCCAGTATTTAGTTCAAATGCACTCCAGCAATGAGCTTGAACTCGACATGAAGCCGTTGACGACGACGGTCATTTACCACACTCCCTGTCACCTGCGAGCACTCGATCCAAACCACAGCGGAATGCACCTGTTGAACCTAATTCCTGGGCTGTCGGTTCAACACGCAGATGCAGGCTGCAGTGGCATGGCCGGCACCTATGGGATGCGAAAACAGACCTATCGAACCAGCTTGCGAGTAGGCTGGGGATTGATCAGCAAGATGCAGGATTCAACGGCGCAAATTGGCAGTACGGAGTGCACATCGTGCAAGCTTCAAATGGAACAAGGCATCGACAAGCCGACTATTCATCCATTGGCGCTGTTAGCGTTTGCCTATGGGAAATTGCCAGAGGTCAGATCCTGGATCCAAAGCCGCAATGAAGGCCTCACAGTTCTGTAGTTAACCACGGAAGTACGAAAGAATTCATGAAGGAGTCGCTTTTCGTGTTTCAGGCATTTTGTGGTCGCTGGTAGCATATCGTTTTCGAATAGTCTAATCTATGCTGTCACGATCAATAGCATGGATTTTCTAACGAAAGTAAAGGCGGATCGGAGATTTTTTTCGATGCGATTCGGAGAATGGAACGATTTCTTGTAGGCTTAGACTTCTTGAAAGGAACTCCAACGGAAGCACCGACAAAATCGGTTTCAAAACCTGCCAAATCAAAGTGATTCTCAAGTCAGAGTCCTTGCCAATTTTAAGTGAGTGATTGTTATGCAACTCCCAGTTTCTCGACGAGCGTTCTTGAACAACACACGCGATGTGATGGGCGCATGTGCTTTGGCTTCATTGCTTCAAAAGAACGCATTGTCTAGCACCGGCAAGACCGCAAAGAAGCCGCATTATGAAGCGCGTGTTAAGAATGTTATTTGGTTGTTCATGCATGGCGGACCGAGCCAAGTCGATCTGTTTGATCCTAAACCGGAACTCACACGATTGGCAGGCAAGACGCTCCCTGAGAGTTTTGGTGATGTGACGACGCGTCGCAAGGTTGCAAAGAATCCGTTGCTTGGTCCGATTAGAACATTTCGCCCCCGCGGTGGTTCGGGACTCGAGATCAGCGACTTCCTGCCTGAGATTGGGAAGTGTGCTGACGATCTTTGCGTCATACGTAGCATGCATGGCGACAGCGTTAATCATCCGCAATCCGTCTATCAGATGAATACCGGAAGCGTTCTGATGGGGCGGCCAAGCGTTGGAAGTTGGATCGCGTACGGACTGGGTAGCGAGAACGAAGATCTGCCGGCATTCGTAGTTTTGCCGGATCCGAAAGGGGGATTAAAAGGTGGTCCGCCCGCCTGGGGCAGTGGATTCCTTCCGGCCTCCTATCAAGGTATTACTATGCGTTCAGGTGCTTCTCCAATTCTTCATCTGAATCCACCTGGGCAACTTGGTTTACACGAACAACGTCGGACGCTAAACCTAGTCCAGGAACTCAATCGACATCATCTCGCTGCTCGCGACAAGGATGACGAATTGTCGGCTCGCATTGCAGCCTACGAATTGGCGTTTCGAATGCAGTCTGCAGCGCCTGATCTGGTCGATATCAGCGACGAGACCACCAGCACCCTTCAAATGTATGGCGTTGATCAAAAGAAAACCCATGATTTCGGGAGTCGATGCTTGCTCGCAAGGCGAATGATTGAACGTGGTGTGCGTTTTGTTCAAGTTTACTCAGGCGATACCAACGGCTGGGATGCTCACAATGACGTGGAAAGCAATCACAGCGCGATGTGTGCCGCGACCGACTTGCCGGTTGCTGGTCTTCTCAGAGATTTAAAGCAACGTGGCCTTTGGGATGAAACACTCGTTATCTGGGGTGGCGAATTCGGACGAATGCCGATGAGCGAATCAGGTACTGGACGCGACCACAATCCCTGGGGCTACAGTGTGTGGCTCGCCGGTGGAGGTGTACATGGAGGGATGGCATACGGCGCGACCGATGAAGTAGGCTTGCGAGCTGTCGAAAAACCGGTGCATATTCGCAATTTTCATGCAACCCTATTGCATCTACTTGGGCTCGATCCAAAAGCTCTTTCGTTCTACCACAACGGACTGGATGAACGATTGATAGGACCGTCGGACGACATCGAAATTGTCTCGGAGATCCTGACATGAAACGAAATCTACTCACAGAGGGTGAGCCACGGGGCGCTAGCCCAAGGCCACTCGCTTTGCGATTTCGTGAACCGGTGGGCGCTAGCTCCGGGCCTGAATTCGCCGACCATTTCGCTTGCAAAATAGTCGGAGGCAAGCGACTACGTTCCAAGTCTGCGGAATTGGGTGCTAGCTCGCGGTTAACGATTGTGAGTTCCTTTCTCATCGCATGGTTCTCATTGACTCTCATTGGCGCAATGGGTGCCGATCCCGAAAAACTACGTCCGTTCCAAGAACCTGCGATCACCCAAAGCGATCGCGATCATTGGTCCTTTCGAGCAATCCAGCAGATAACGTTCCCGCCGGTAAAGAATAGCGTATGGTCAACGAACGGAGTCGATTCGTTCGTGTTGGCTAAATGGGAAGCTTCCAACCTTGGGTCGAACCAGGATGCGGATCGAACCACACTATTGCGTCGATTGAAATTGGACCTACTCGGCTTACCACCGACGCTCGAAGAAATGAGTACTTTCGAAGCGGATCCAGCGTTCGATGCCTATGAGCGATTGGTCGATCAGTTTCTCGCCTCGCCGTGCTATGGTGAGCGCTGGGCGCAACCCTGGTTGGATCTGGCGAGCTATGCTGAGACCGATGGTTTCGAACATGATCGAGTTCGCTATGACGCTTGGCGGTATCGCGATTGGGTGATTCGATCGCTGAACGACGATTTGCCGTACGATCAATTTATTTTTCAACAGCTTGCGGGCGACGCTGACAATAGAACCGAGCAGCATATTGCAACTATGTTCTGTCTTGCAGGCCCGGACATGCCTGATCTCAACGATCAGCAACTGAGACGCCACGACCGACTCAACGCTTTAACCTCGACAGTTGGATCCGCATTACTGGGGCTTCAGTTCCATTGCGCCCAGTGTCATGATCACAAAGCGGACCCAATCAGCCAAGCGGATTTCTATCGCTTGCGAGCCGTTTTTGAATCGTCTGTTCCGCAATTAGAGCGAGATAAACCATTTAACAATTTTGTTTCAATTGCGTCCCCTATTCCAGCTCGGTTCTATTTTCGAGGCGATCTTCAACAAGCCGGGCCGACGGTTCGAGCCGGGCTGCCACGGATCGCGACAGACGCAACCTTAGACATTCGATACTGTGAATCGGCTAATCCTCGGGCAGAGTTCGCGCGCTGGTTGTTTGAAGACAAAAATCCACTGCCAGCTCGAGTCATAGTGAATCGACTCTGGCATACACATTTTGGACGAGGTTTGTTCGAGAGCCCAAGTGACCTTGGCGTCGCCGCCAGCGGTCCGACGCATCCTGAACTCCTCGATTGGCTAGCGGGGGAGTTGCGAGGAAACGATTGGAGTCTAAAGGCAGTCCATCGAAAGATTGTCCTATCGTCCACCTATCGTCAGAGAAGCAAAGGCGAATCAGACGATTTGACCTGGAAGAATCGTATCGAGACCGATCCTAGGAATCTGCTCTATAGTCGATTTCCAAGACATCGTCTCGATGCCGAAGCGATTCGCGATTCCATGCTCGCAGCTGCAGGACTTTTAAACCTGGAGAACGGCGGAGAAGGCGTGATGCCACCTCTTCCCGATGAATTGGTCCATACGTTGCTCAAGGGACAATGGAAGGCTAGCGAGGATGTCGCCGATCATTGGCGGCGAAGCATCTATGTTTTCGCTCGACGCAATTTGCGATATCCGATATTTGAATCGTTCGATCGTCCCGACGCAGTCGCTAGCTGCGCCAAACGTGATCTTTCGACCACGGCGATCCAGGCTCTTCAGATGTTGAACAGCCAGCTTTCAACCCAGTGTAGCGGCATTCTATGCGATCGTATTCTCGAAAAATCATCGCTTTCCGAAACGCCATATGCAGTCAACGACACAATCGATCGGCTGTTTCGTTATACGCTTGGACGTCGACCGACAAAGCCCGAATCGCAAATGCTTCA
>CAMDKL010000145.1 GCA_945900945.1 Pirellula staleyi DSM 6068 | reverse complement strand
ATTGGTTCGCTAGCATTTTTCGAACTGCTGTGGGTTCGTTGGTACGTTTTTATTGTCCGGTTGCCTAAAGACGATGGTATTCGCTTTTAACCTTTATTTGCTATTCGCTGTTACGGTAACATTGTCGACATAGAATTCAGCGTCGGTCGAGTTTCCGAAAAGACCGGGGCTTCCGATTGTATTTGGTAGCAAGTCCTCGCCTTCGATCGTCCAAGTTTCTGGCTCCGCTTCGCCGGTCTTCCAAACCTTACCGCGTAGAATCGCTTTCCCGTCCTTGTTTTCGCTGCTAAATTTCAGGGTGTACCAGGTGTTTGCTTGCCATTCGAACGGAATCGTTTTAGCGAATCGTTGCTCTTGAAGTGAAACCCACGAGCGTATTTGAAGCTTTTGTGAGCCTTCCAACGAAAGGGTGTAACGTTGGTTTACGACGCCCATATCAGGAAGTTTCGTCGTTGGCACTTTGTTCTTCTTGTCTGTGCCGTAGACTTCCGCTTGGACGGTGTAATCGTGTACTCTAGGCTTTCCTAGGAAAGCTTGGCTTCGCGTACCTTTAGGAATAGTGCTGATCTTTACAAGGCCGTTACCACCGGTAGGCAATTCGAATGGTTGATGTCGGTAGGCTGCACCGATCCAAAACAATGGGACTTTTTTGTCCTCGAAATCGTAGTTCCAAGGCATTGAAGGGATGACCCGTGCACGGGCGATACTTTTTAAATCTCCGGAAGCTGCAGTCAAAAGAACGCCTGTACCAACCGTGTCAGATGGGGCTGTGTAGACGAGGTCGTCGCTAACTGAACCGCCACCATCAATCGCGATCGCGGCGTCAGGCAGAAGTCGCAAGTATTGTCCGGCCGCGTTATACGCTCGAACTTGCAGTTTCGCTTTTTGACCTGGTGAAAGCAACATTTCCACTGGGCAGACTTGGATGTGCGCGATCGTTTTATCGGAGGAAAACGTTTCTGAAACTTGCTTTGGCAACGGATCAGCATCCACTTTGATTTCTTTCTTACCGATGCAAAAAAGCGCTTTGTTTGTTGGAAGATAAAGTCGACCGTTGGCAATTGAAAACGACCCAAAAACTTCGCCGCCATCGTTAAGACGGGTCTGTCCCAGAACATCGAATCCACTTTCCGTGGGTTTCAGCGTATATATTTTGCCGGTGTTTTCGCCAATATAGATCTTTCCTTCGGAAACAACCGGCGAACCGAACATGATTCGACCGAGCTTCTTTTCGGCCTCGACGGCACCTGTCTTTGCGTTGATTCCAAACATCGTTCCGCCATCGTCGGCGAAGAAAACACGTTCTCCAATCTTGACCGGTGAACTTCTAGAAATGGTCTTGCCTGGAATCTTCCAAAGCAGCTTGTCCTCGGTAATATCACCGGTTGTGTTTCCGTCGAAAGCAAAAATTGAACCAAGTATGGTCCTGTCGGCTTCATTTTGTTCCCCGTGACCGCAGAAGACAATTCCGTTGTCAACAAGGGGTGTAACGTTGATACCCCGGGGCGACGCTTGGTATTTCCAAATGACTTTTCCGGTCCGAGGCTGCAATGCATAAACAGCTCCGTCAGCAGCGCCAAATACCATTGCCGCTTGGCCGTTCAGGACCGTGAATACAGGTGTACTGTAAGTGGTATCCTCAGGGCGTGGTCGCGTGCTCATCAACCAAATTGGTGCACCTGTCGATTTGTCCATGGCCATAATCCGGTGCGCAGGAACTGCGGTTTGGTCCCAGCCTGTCATCACCCCGGAAACAATCAGCATGTCTTCGTAAACTGCTGGAAAATTGGTACGACCACCATACGTTGAAAGCATACCGTATTCCTCCAGCATCGACTTTTCCCACAAAATCTTGCCCGTTTTACCCTCTAAACACTGCAGAACACAACCAAGTCCCAGCATGTAAACCTTGTCGGTTTCAGGGTCTCCCACCAAGCTAGCCCAGCCAATTCGCTCAGACGGCGCGTCGGATAAAAAGATGTTGTGGATACTTTCCCATATTAGTTCACCCGTTTCCGCGTTGACGCAAACGGTCTTTTCGGCCTCCTTGGTCGTCTCTGGCTCAGAACGGCAAATGGTGTAGAGACGGCCGTTCATCACGATGGGGGTTGCACGGGTCGCGAACGCTTCTTTCCTCCAGATGAGATTCTCGCCCTCGACATTAAACGAATCGGGAAGACCTTTTTCCAGCGATTGACCGTTCTGAGTCGGCCCTCGCCATTGGTACCAATCTGCTGATTTTTCCTTGTTCCCCGTAGAACTTGGCTCCTTGGCATCGTCAGCCAAGAGCACTCCACTTGACAAGCTCAAAGAAGCGAGAAAGACATAGGAGCGAATGCAGAATTGACGCAGTCGTCGAGCAGTTTGAAGTGGAACAAACATCATGGCATTTTTTACAGTGGTGGTAGGCTGGAAAGGGAAAGTACATCTATCAATATACCAAAGACTCGGTGCCTCGAAAATGAAGCTCACTCGATTTTTTTGTTGCAAAAACGAGGTGTTTCGTGGAACTGCTCTTTGCGCAACAATCGGTATTCTCGTATGGTCGAGCTTGAATCCCCCAAATTAACATCCTCAGGATGGATCGATTTCAAAATGGCGAGAGTTTTTTGCATAGCAAACCAGAAAGGTGGCGTTGGCAAGACTACCACGGCTGTCAATTTGGCTTGGGCTATGGCGAAGTCCGCAAACAAAACACTCGTTGTCGATCTGGATCCGCAATGCAACGCGACCAGCGGTCTTGGGCATCAGCCAGCTGACCGACACCCACTCCTGATCGATTCCCCAATACAGGAGAGTATTCTTGAAACGACGCAGCCCAACCTTTTCTTGATGCCCGGTTGCCGATCATTTCAAGACGTAGATCGTTTGGAAAGAGGCGAGTTAACCCAGGGAGCGTTGCTCAAGCAACACTTGGAGGCCGGAATGGGAGTCTACGATGCCGTGTTCATCGATTGCCCGCCGTCGCTGGGTGAACTCACTCAAGCGGCACTTGCGTCGAGTACCGAAGTACTCATGCCAATCCAATGTGAATACTACGCTATGGAAGGCTTGTCGCAGATGATTCATGTCATTCGCGATGTCATGCAGAAACATCCTGGCAGACTAACCTTCGGCGGTATCCTGCTGACGATGTACGATCCTCGATTCGAGCTAACGCACGAGGTGGATACAGAAGTACGAGAGTTTTTTGGCGATATTGTTTTTGACACTGTGATCCCCCGAGATATTGCGATCAGCGAGGCACCCAGCCATGGGCAAAGTGTCTTGGCATACTCGCCGCGATCGCGTGGGACACGGGCATATATTGAACTTTGTATGGAGGTATTGGAACGTGACTAAAGATCGAAGACTTGGACGTGGATTGGCTGCTCTGCTTGGAACCCAAATCGAAGAAGGAGCTCCGGAAAACACGAATCCGCCAGGAAAAGCGGTAGTTTCACCCACTTCACCGCAGGAACCGCAGTCGCCTCGCGATCATGCGTTGAGTCGAAGCGAGAGGATTCAATCGCTTGCCATCGAAGCGCATAGCAATGTTGCACTGAATCAGTCCAGCCTTTCCCCAGTCACGGTTCCTGTGACTCCATTCGCTTCGTCTACGGCTACTCTCGAACTACAAACAGGTTTAATTGACGCCAACCCATTTCAGCCTCGACGTCAATTTAATCCATCGGAGATTGAGTCCCTCGCAGAGTCGCTCAAGGAGCACAAACAACTACAGCCTATTTTAGTTCGACGGGTTGGCGATCGCTATCAACTGATCAGTGGCGAACGTCGCCTACGCGCAACGGTGTTTGCAGGGCTTCCGACCATTCGTGCAGAGGTCCGAGAGGCGGACGACCGACTCGTCGCTGAGCTTGCGATCATCGAAAACTTGCAACGCAAAGATCTCAACGCGATTGAAAAAGCCCTGTCCTTCAAACGCTACATTACTGAACATAAATGCACGCAAGATGAGCTTGCCCAACGTCTCAAAATAGACCGAAGCACGATCGCCAACATGATGCGGCTACTCGAACTACCAGACTCGATCACCGACGCTGTTCAACGCGATGAAGTATCGGCTGGACATGCAAAGGCCCTGCTGAGTCTAGGCAGTATCCGAGAGCAAATTAGCTTCTTGAAAAAGATCCGTGAAGAAGGGTGGAGCGTTCGTGAGACAGAGTCGCGAGTCGCCGAAGCCATTGCCGCCGCAGCGGCTTCCGAAGAAGGCTATTTGGGTGCGATGCCAAGACGAAAGGCTTCGAAATCAGACCTGCTTGCGGCTCTCGAGAATGACATGAAGATGGATCTCGGTACGCGGGTTGACATTACTCAAACGAGCCGCGGTCGTGGTCGAATCACGATCCATTTCACTAGCATCGAAGAATTTGACCGATTAAAAAACGTGCTGGCAAATGACCAAAGAAGAAAGTCTGCGTAGCCATCGACGATGAACAGTGAACTACCAATTCAATGGATCGTATGGGGAATCGTATTTTTTATAACGATGCGATGCCTGATAACTTTATCGACGATGCTGCGCGATCGATTGCAAGCGTTGTTGGTAGCTCACGTCAAGAACCAACAAGTTAAATCCAAAAAGCGGCAACGGATCAATGAGCTGAGGGGGAAGATCCGAGAAAAAAAGGCGAACGCAGAGATCGTTAATGCGAACGAAAAACGAGCCGCATAAGCCTGGGGTTGGACCGGGACTCCACTTGGCCGGGGTAGTTCACCGACCGGCAGGAGATTGGTTATTTCCCGGTTGCTGCACTAGCTTTTCTAGAACGTCAGCAGCTTGCATTAACCCACGTGATCGTTCTATACTGACCGCGACACTTTTGCAGCGAATCGCCATCGGCTCGGATCCAAGCATTGCATTTAGTTTGCTAGCTAAAGCTTTTGCTGTGAATCTTCTTGGCTTAAGACAGTCACCCCATCCGTTTTTCACGATTCGCATTGCGTTGTCAAACTGATCATGCGCTTGCGGGCGGATCAGTTGCGGAATACCGGCAGCCATTGCCTGCGATGCGGAACCGATTCCGCCGTGATGTACAAACGCAGAACAGTGGGGCAGTAACAGACTAAGTGGAACAAACGGGACGTGCAGTATGGTATTCGGCAAGGAAGGTGAAATCTGCTCTTGAAATCGGGTTAGAAATATTGCCCGACTACCGATCAGCTCGCATGCTCGGGTTGCGATTTGAAAGAAATCTTTGCCAAATAGGTTGGCGGAACCGGGTGTGAAAGCGATTGGCTTGGACCCGCTATTGAGAAACGGTTCCAGAACGTCGCGAAAATTCGAGGAGAATGCGTTGGTTCCGTTTCCGCGTTCGTCCCAAAGCGGAAAGTCGACTTGTGAATACGGGGCGGGCCAATCGGTTTGCGCTGGACAAAACCACTCGGGAAATAAGCAGAGAAGATGCGATTTTGAATGCCACCACTGCATCACGTGTTTTATAGGCTCGAGGCCTAACTCTGCCCGATATCGATTGAGACTAGGTCGAACAACAGGATCGATTACTAGCCATTGCGCAAGCTCAAAAATGCGATTTCGGAACCAAATGGGTCCGAAGATTCCCAGCATTCTTGGCGGGAGTATCCGGCTCCAAAGCATCATCGGCTGCAAATGAACGGAAACAACGGTAACGCCTAATTTATCTTGGGCGTTGAGAGCACCAAACCCAAGACAATTGGACAAAACGGTGGTTGGCCGCTTGGCCGATTCCTGAGCGACGATTTCAAATTGCGGTCGAACGGTGGGCTCAATCATATTTCGATAGAGATACGGAAACGATCGGAGCGGATGCCAAAGATCAGGGCTTTGGATGCCCGCGTGGAATTCGGCTTCTGTACCGAGCTCAATAAAATCCAGTCCAAACCGCTGTGCAAGTCCAGCAAAATAGCCATTGGTGGATAGAGTAACCGCGTGCCCCCTTCGCTTCAATTCCAGAGCCAAACCGACAAACGGATGAACGTCACCAGCGCTCCCCAGCGGCATAATCAAGTAATGCATTGAAGTTCAGTGTGGATGATCGTGGAACGGATTCTAATCGATAGTGTAGCGTTTAAGTGGGGCAGTCGCTCAGCCGACGGACAGAATCCAAGCTCAGGGTGCTGTGCCATTCTCGGGATCTCTTAATTGTGGACGACTTGTCAATGGGACCAAATCGGAGGCGACGAAAGGGCGAGGAAGCACGAGTTCCCGAGATTCGATCCAATAAAGCACGCGATTGCTCGATTTTTCAAATCTAATTTCCCTAATGATTCCCAGGCCGGGGTCGTTTTCTTGAAAGTGCGAAAGTATTTCGACTCGTTCCCCGACCGAGAAGCCTTCATCATCCACGCGACGCCACATGGTCGGCTTTACACGTACTGTTTGTTCGCCGTACTGCAATCGATAGTGCTCGCCATCGAAACGGTGACGTCGAAAAACACGTGAGCTCGGTATCCAATTCTCAACAATCATAACGTCATCGGGATGTATCCAGTCGGTCCCATCGCATGGCCATACGAGGTACACTCCGCAGTCGGGCATTTCTGGCCAAATCGTCATTTCGATATTTCCTGTATCCAACCTGTGCCACGAGCTCTGGCGGCGATATTAACAAAGTGCTTTATGTCCGGCTGAGGACAGCCGGACCTACGTGAATCACCAAATCGATTGCTTGCACAGACGTTATAAACATCATTTCTAATGTAAAGCGCTGGCTCCTGCTGAAATGATACCTTTTTTATAACCCGTACACTCGCACGATTCGAGTTACCACGCAAGCTTACGCAATCCATCAGCACATGAGATTTACGAGACCAAGTAATGACCAGCCCAAAACCGCACTACCTACTCTTCTGTGATGGCAATCTGTCTGCCAGCGGAGAGGGTGCGAGCGCTCAAAGGGGTCGATGGCGATTTGTATTAGAGGATCTCGTCTCTGGAGTACGCGTCGAAGCGACCGATCAGGAAAGCGCTTGTGCACCAGACCGATCGGCTTTGGTTGCCGTTCTGCGAGGACTTGAAGCGTTGGAACAACCCAGTCGTGTCACTCTCGTAACGACCAGCCGATATGTAACACGCGGACTTCAATATGGATTGTCCGAGTGGCGAGACAACGACTATTCATGGGAACATTTCGGAACCGTCCAACCTATTCGCAATGCGGACATTTGGAAACGTATCGATCGAGCACTTGCTTATCATCAAGTCCAATGCCGTTGGATGGCGCAAGAAGGGGCAGCAGAATCGCCGGATGAGTCGCTTTCACCCATGCCGGAACCGCAGACAGCACAAAAACAGGTAACTCATACAGCCAGCGGAGCGAAGTTCGCTTGCTTGGAGGACAAAAAGCCCACCATCTTGCAAAATACAACCCCACGTTCCCGAGTGGCGCTGCCGTTAATGAAAGGCACGCACACCATGAATATCGAAGGTAGGAATCCGATTCAAGCGAAATTCCGTGAAAGACTTCCGTTGATTTTTCAAAGCGACCCTTCGAGAGGTACACGCCTTTTGCATCTGCTAATGCTGCCGGTTCAATTGGCTCGTCGCGGTCCAATTTGTCTTTGCAGCCACCTTTGGGACGTCATCCTGGCCATTGACGAATGGCTGGAATCGTTTCTGCGGTGCCTCTTTTTGCTTGACCCGAGCAAGAGAGCATCTCGACGGTAGCGGGAGGATGTCGACGGCCCCCCTGCCTTACACTTAAACATCATCATTCGGTATAACCATTGGAGAAATTGTGCAAACCCAGATCAACCTGAATTCCTTGACCAACATTATCGACGGAGTGTGTGCGGACCCTGCCAGCGTTTTGGGACCGCATACCATTCATGTTGACGGCAAAAATGCAGTTGCTGTGCGGGGTTATTTTCCAGGATTTGATCAGGCTTGGCTGCTTGACGACCGCAATTCGGCAACTCGACCGATGCGCCGCATCCATCCATCCGGGTTGTACGAAGGATTGATTCCACAGCCTGACTCCAATCCTCCTCAATACCGATTTCGGCTTTCAAATTCGAGCGGAAAGACCATTGAAATGCAAGATCCTTATGCTGTACCTAGCATGATCAGCGACTTCGACCGGCATTTATTTAACGCCGGCCAACATTGGAGCATTTACGAAAAACTAGGTGCCCATGTTCGCGATGTGAACGGCCATTCCGGCGTCAATTTTGCCGTCTGGGCTCCCAATGCTCAGAGTGTCCAGCTTATTGGCGATTTCAATCATTGGGACGGTCGCTCGCACTGCATGCAGAAGCAAATTCCATCTGGTATTTGGGAACTTTTCGTCCCCCAAATCGGAGTCGGACAAAAATACAAATACCGCGTTCGTATGCAAGATGGGCAGGTCGTCGACAAAACAGATCCATATGGTTTCTTTGCAGAATTACCTCCGAGAACTGCTTCCATCGTCCAATCGCTCGACGATTACCAATGGAATGATAATCAATGGCTAGAGCAGCGTAAAAACGAAAACCAACTCGAAAAACCGATGTCGGTATACGAAGTCCATTTGGGCTCATGGCGAAAATGCGCCAAAGGCGTTCACGGTTGGATGAATTACCGCGAAATTGCGCATCAGTTGGTTCAGTATTGCAAGGAAATGGGCTTTACGCACTTGGAATTGATGCCGGTTTCCGAGCATCCCTTTACGGGCTCGTGGGGATATCAGACCGTCGGCTATTTTTCTGCAACGAGTCGCTACGGTACTCCCGAGGATTTCATGTATTTCGTCGACCATTGCCATCAAAATGGTCTTGGCGTGATCATTGATTGGGTGCCAGCCCACTTCCCCAAAGATGCACATGGTTTACGGCAGTTCGATGGCTCTGCTTTGTACGAACACGCCGATCCGCGTCAAGGTGAGCATCCCGATTGGGGAACCATGATCTTCAACTTCGGACGCAATGAAGTCCGGAATTTCTTGGTCGCCAATGCACTGTTCTGGCTTGATAAATACCATATTGACGGCCTCCGAGTCGACGCTGTTGCATCCATGCTCTACCTAGACTATTCCAGGAAACAAGATGAATGGCTACCGAATGTTCATGGAGGACGAGAGAATCTCGAAGCGATTCATTTGCTCCGAGAGTTCAATATCCAAGCCCATGCGCATCACCCGGGCGTTTTAACCATTGCCGAGGAATCGACCGCATGGCCCGGAGTTAGTCGACCAACCGAGTTTGGTGGACTTGGGTTCTCGCTCAAGTGGAATATGGGTTGGATGAATGACACGCTCCGCTATATGCGAAACGATCCAATTCATCGCCAATACCATCACAACGAACTTACTTTTAGTTTGATCTACGCGTTTACTGAAAACTTCACATTGCCTCTGTCGCATGATGAGGTAGTTCATGGCAAGGGAGCGTTGATCGCTCAAATGGCTGGGGATCTATGGCAGAAGTTTGCCAACTTACGCTTGCTCTACTCGAGCATGTGGACCCATCCAGGCAAGAAGTTGCTGTTCATGGGTTGTGAATTGGCCCAGTGGCACGAATGGAACTATGACAATGCCATTCAGTGGGATCTCTTGGATTGGGATACGCATCGCGGCATGCAAAAACTTGTTTCCGACCTCAACCATTTGGTGCAACGCGAGCCAGCTTTGTATGAATTGGATTTCACATCCGAGGGATTCGAGTGGATTGATTGCATGAACGCGCGGGACAGCGTTTTGGGTTACATCCGCAAGGCCAAGGACCCGAACGACTTTTTAGTGGTATGCAGCAACTTCACGCCGGTCGTTCGCAAATACCGAATCGGTGTTCCGAAGGGGGGCTTTTACCAGGAGGTGTTCAATAGTGACTCGGTTCATTACGCTGGCACCAACATCGGAAATTATCCCGGTCTGATGGCAGACATTGCGATCCCGCATCATGGTCGTCCAGCCTCGATCGAGTTGAACCTGCCACCTTTGGCGACCGTGGTTTTTAAACCTCAGTGATGTTTGGCAATTCACGTAGGTCAACTAGGCAATTCACGTAGGTCCGGCTGTCCTCAGCCGGGCAATGAATGTTGAAGTCCGTCTGAGGACAGCCGGACCTACGTGAGCCATGTCAATCCACTAGCAAGTTTTGTGGTTTTTTGCAGAGCTAGCACTAAATCTAGTTAAGACTCGCTAGTCGGATCTAAATGGCTAGAATGCGGGAAGTTGCACTCGAAGGAGTGATTTGCAGCCCTTTTCCTAGCGGGTCTTTTCGTATGGCTACCGAACAAAAACGTTTACGCAAAGACGATCCAACCAAAGGCAAAAAGCCACAGACGATCAATATTCTCGACCGGTCACCACCCTTTGATTTGTCGGCCGAGATGGGCGTTCTTGGCAGTTTGATCTTGAATCCAGATGTCGCGAACGATCTCGCGATTGAAATACGTGCAGATGATTTCTACGACGATGCACATCGCAAGCTTTACGCTGCAATGATGAACTTGTTCGACAGCGGTCGAAAAATGGACGTAACGCTCCTCGTTAGTGAACTGAAAACCGCCGGCGACTACGAACTCATCGGCGGAGCTGGCTACCTCGCGAAACTCGCTAACAACGTTCCTAACGCTGCCCACGCAAAATATTACGCACAAATCGTTCGAAGCAAAGCCACTATCCGTCGCCTAATCGACGCTTCTACGGCAATTCTTTCCGATGCATACGACGAGAGTTCGGACGCCAAAGAGCTCGTTTCCCAAGCGGAACAAAAGATCTTTAGTATTCAAGACGATCGAAACGCTAATACGGCTGCATCGGTGTCCGAAGTGCTCAAAGCCGCCATGACACGTATCGATAAACGCATGCAAGGCGAGCAATTGCAAAGCGGTGTGCTTACCCATTTCACCGATTTCGACCAGATGACCGGCGGTCTACACAACGGTGAATTGATCATTTTGGCCGCCCGCCCAAGTATGGGAAAAACAGCCTTTGCTATGAACATCGCTGAGCACGTTGCGATGAAAGAAAACGCTCCAACTCTATTCGTCAGCTTGGAAATGAACGCAATCGAATTGGTGGATCGACTACTCTGCTCGGTTGCTAAAGTCAATGGTTCGCGACTCCGCGTTGGAACGATTACGCCTGACGATCAGAAAAGGCTGCTGGCAAACGCGGCCAAAATCAGCCATGCACCCCTCTATATTGACGATGCCCCTAGCAGGACGGTTAGCGAGGTTGCTGCTGTCGCTCGACGGATCTCTCAGCAGGAAATGCGCAAACCCAACGGACGCAAGCTCGGACTGATCGTTATTGATTATTTGCAGCTGCTGGACCCAGATAACCCAAAGGATCCACGTCAAGAACAGGTCGCTAAGATGGCTCGGAGATTGAAGATGCTCGCTCGTGAACAAGACGTTCCAATCCTCTGCCTTTCACAACTCAATCGGCAAGCGGAAGAGGGCAAGGACCATCGGCCCAAACTGAGCCATTTGCGCGAGTCAGGGGCGATCGAACAGGATGCCGACGTAGTCATGTTCGTTCACCGAGAGGGGTACTATCACCGCGGTGCGGATGCAGAGCAATACGCAGGACAGGCGGAAATCATCATAGCAAAGCAGCGAAATGGGCCGGTCGGTGAGATCGAACTGGTCTGGGAACGCGATTTCACACGTTTCTTAAACAAGGTTGCCGATCGCCACGAAGAATTCAGCAGCTACAGTGATTTCTCAACTCCAGGCGGATATTGAGTGAAGCGGATATTGAGTGTAGCTCGGCACTCCGTGCCGAGAAAAACGGCACGGAGTGCCGTTCCACACGCGTGCTATTTGTGAGCCATTCGATTAAGCTTTCTGAACAGAACCGAACTTCCCACCTGCACCTAATTGCTTTTTGATGAAACTGAAAACCCTGCCCGAAGACTTTCGGGTCGAAGAAATTACGGATGTCCGTCCAACCAAGGGCCCGTTCGGACTATACCGTTTGGATAAGTGTGGGTTAGGTACCCCCGAAGCCATGCAATACATTTTGCACAAGTGGCAACTCGCCCGCAAAGACCTCAGCTACGGCGGCATGAAGGATCGACATGCCGATACAACCCAATACCTTTCGATCTATAGAGGACCGCACTCCGGTCTAACGGACAAGTCCTTTCAGTTAGATTATCTCGGCCAAATTTCGCACCCGTACCACGCCAAAGACATTGCGGCGAATCGATTTGAAATCCGTCTGCGGCGAATCACAGCCGATCAAGTGCCAGCGCTTACGGACCGTTGCAAGTTCATTCAGCAAATGGGGGTCGTCAACTATTTTGACGACCAGCGATTTGGCTCGATCGGCTTTTGCGGGGAATTGATCGCGGTTCCTTGGTGTTTAACCAACTACGAACGCGCCCTTTTTTTGTCGATGGCCGAACCCAATTTACACGATCGGCCCCGTGAAAAAGAGCAAAAGCAGATTCTTAGGGACTACTGGGGGGATTGGATTAAATGCAAAGCCATGTTGGATCGTTCTCATCGTCGTAGCATTGTGACATATCTTTGCGATCACCCAACCGATTTTAGACGGGCTGTTGCGTTGATCCGACAAGATCTTCGAGGGATTTATGTTTCTGCTTTTCAAAGTTGGGTTTGGAACAAATGGCTCAGCCAGTTGATCGTGGAGAATGCTGGGCCCGCCACTCTTGATCTTTTGGATTCGTTGTGCGGGCCGCTGGCTATCCCCATATCGAAATTTGAGTGCTCGATCGGAAATACCAGTATCTACAATTTGGATTTGCCCTTGCCGTCAGCAAGGCAGCATGAATGGCCATCCGGTACAGTAGAAAGCTTGGAGCAAATTCTCACACCACTCCAAATGGATGTTCGGCAAATGCGATTGAAGTACCCACGCGACACGTTTTTTTCCAAGGGATCACGAGCCGCATGGTTGACTGCACAGGACCTCACGTTTGAATGGGAGCCAGACTCACTGAATCCAAATTTCCAGTCTTTGAAGTTGTGCTTCGTCTTGCAACGTGGCGCCTATGCGACGATGGTGGTTCGGTATCTATTCAACGATGCCATTGCCACCGAACCAGACGAAGAGCTGATGGATGAGGAATTTCCGAAGTAAAACCTACCATCGCATCACCGCGAAAATCACAATGGCAAGGTAATGACATAGGCTGGCAACAATGACCATAGAATGCCAAATAGCATGGAAGTAGAAAGATCGGTGATCGTTCTGCAAGAACAAGACTCCAACGGTATAAAGTACACCGCCAAGCGCCATCATCCCAAAACACTCGATGGGTACGTAATTGAAAAGCACCATCGCGGGTATCCAGCCCAACAAAATGTAGGATAGCGAGGTCATGTTGTTGATTCGGTGCTTCGAAAACACTTTGGAGTAGAAGCCTGTGGCGGCCGCGATCCATACGAAATTCATGAGGACAATTCGAGGCCAGCTTTCCAAATAGGCCCAAATAAACGGTGTAAAAGTGCCTGCAATCAACCCGTATACGAATCCTTGATCAAGAGCCCGAAGACGGTGTCGCCAGTTCGGTTCCCGCACCGCGTGCGAGAGCGTCGAGAAAAGATACATGGCTGCCAAGCTAATGCTGTAGACGAGGCAAGACCAGACAAGCTCCGGACGCTGATCGAGAGCAATTCGGATCAAGAGAACGCCCGCCGGCAAACTCAGAATGAATCCTGCACCGTGAGTCCAAGTGTTGAGCGCTTCCTCCGATGCGTTTTCGTTCGTCCATTGAATCGCCATAAATATTTTCGACTACTATGCGACCGGAATGCGATGAGTCGGTACAGGACGTCCCGGTCGGAAACTTTGAAGCGTTCGGATATCGGCTTTGGCATGAAAACCAATTGCAACTTTTGCAACCGCATCGCGAACTAGTTTTGTCAAAATTTCCGGGGCGATAGCAACCCGGGCATTGACCACCACCTCGATCGACTTCGATTGGCAATTGGATGCCAACGACAAAACCGGTTCATCGAAGCTACTGATCAAATTCGCAACTCCATAGTGTCCCTCCCATAGACCAATGGCTTTGAGGTGAGCTGTCTCAGCCGACTGGTTTGCGAAGTCCGATTGGAGTTGTCCGATGAGTTTGATTAGGAAATTGTCTAAGTCGATAGGGTTCTCGGCATCAATAGCAATCTGCGAGTTTAGCCAACCAAGATCCGCTTCACCTTGCGCGTAGATATCGTAATCGACGTCCATCATGCGACGCCCAAACTCACCGCGTTGATCGAGAAACTCACACAACGCATCAAACCCCTCTCCGGTTTTGGCTGACATTCGCAAAACCGGACGCCCAGCAAAGTCGCGATCGAGGAGTGCAGCCAATTCATCGATATCAGAAACCTTGAGTTCGTCGATACGGTTGATCACAATGAAGTCAGCTTCCTCAATTTGCTTACGGAAAATGTACTCCGCTTGTGGTGAGAAACCTGCTTGGGAGGTTCCACGCAGGATACGAACACCATGGCTGGGCTTGAGGATCACACCGTAGGGTGCGATATCGAATGGTTGTGAGTAGACCTGCTGGAGTGGGCGGATCACGGTCGAGACCAAATCAGTACAACTGCCAACAGGCTCTGCCAAAACTACATTAGGGCGTTGTTCTGTACTGAGCCGTTCAACGGTTGCCGTGAGTTCATTGAAATTGCAACAAAAACACGAGCCAGCAACTTCGCCAACTTCGAATCCCTGTGCACGCAATTGGCTCGTATCTACCAAGTCGGTTGCTTGATCGTTCGTAACGATGGCGACTCGCTGTCCAAGGTCCTGATAGTGGCGGGCTAGTTTCGCAATGGTCGAGGTTTTGCCAGCTCCAAGAAAGCCGCCGAGCATGATAAAACGGGGAAGTGTAACATCATTCATGGGGATGAAATACTTTGTGGCCTGAGAACGAGTTGGTGGAAACCGCCACCCGCGATTGCGCCGACGATCGGTGCAATTATATACACAGTCAGCCAACTTAGGTCACTCAGTCCCGGAATGGCAACTTGTCCCCAACCAGCCAAATACGCAAACAAGCGTGGTCCGAAGTCGCGAGCAGGATTGAACCCCGCTTGAGTCAAGGGTGCTAGTACAGAGATCAAGGCAGAGACCGTCAAGCCGATGAAGACAGGTGCAAGATTGCTTTGAGGCCTGGCACTATTGCGAGAGTCGGTCACCGAGAACACGACAATGGCTAAAATTGCAGTTCCTAAAGACTCTGCGAGCCAAGCTTGTTCGTGGGAAAGTCTGGAGCGAAGCCTTTCGTGTTGAGCAGAATCGTATGGCGTCTCTCCCGATGCGAGGCTCCCGGGGTTAGGGAAATATTCTCCATAGCACATTGCAGTCACAATGCTTCCCGGCTCGCCCCTCGTCACTTGTTTTTCGGATTCTTTGGCTGCAATAAAGCCCGAGAAAAGGCAAAACAGGATGGCAGCGCCCATGAACGCACCGACCGTTTGTGCGAAGATATACGGCAGAACGAGCCGCCATGGATGTCGCCCCCAAACGGCAAACGCGACGGTCATCGCCGGATTGATATGCGAGCCGCTGATCGAATTGACAGCGAAAATAGCCAGCATGATTGCTATCCCCCATACGACAGCAACCTGCCATACACCGCTTTGGGCATCGAGCAAAACCGCTGCATGAACAACTCCGCAACCGATCAGCACGAGAAACATGGTGCCGAACCACTCGGCGATCATGAGCTTCCAAACGGGTGGCAACGGATTCGACATCGATACTCTGGTTGTTAGGCAACGCCATCTACGTTCGCGTATCTCTAAAGATCCTGTTTTAATTCTCTTAGGAAATCCTGTCAACGAATACCACGGATCGTACCCATTTTCGAGATCGGTTTGCCATTTGTCGCCAACAGCAAGAACGCTGTGCAGAATATCTTCCGTTAGTTTAAAATAGGGTCTTGCGGTCGATCCCAAACCTTCCTTTCCAAGAGTGATTTTACGTCATGATGCGAACATTCTGGCTTTTTTCAAGCATAGCAATCATCCTGTGCACACAACCCATAGGCGTTGGCCAAGAAAAAAAGGAGTCCTCTAAAACAGAAGTCAAATCACAGCTTGACTTGCCGACCTCAGCAGATGGGCAACCCGGTATGGGACCACTTCGGCAAGCCGATTGGTTTCGCAATCTTTGGAATTCAAAACGAAAGAGTTTTTTCGAATCCGCTCGGCGCGATCAAGGAGCATTGGTATTGTTGGGTGATTCGATCACGCAAGGCTGGTCCAAACTCGACGGATATTTTCCAGGCGTCAAGATTGCAAATCGAGG